>CAZHXQ010000005.1:0-38124 GCA_964536465.1 uncultured Anaerolineaceae bacterium | reverse complement strand
CGATTTAAACCTCCCGTTTTTGGCTTACAATTAGCACAACATCATGGATATTCAACAATTTCTCAGTAAAATACCTGAAGCCTATTCACGCGCCGACCTTGAGCTGATTGAAAAGGCCTACCATTTTGCGGAACAAGCCCACCAGGGGCAGACGCGCGCTAACGGTCAGCCTTATCACACCCATTGCGTTGGTGTGGCAAATATCCTGATTGAAATGAAGGCAATCCCGGAAATTGTGGCCGCCGCGCTGCTGCACGATGTTCTGGTAGACACCTCTGTTTCAAGCAAAACGTTGCAAGACGAATTTGGCGAAACCATCGCCGGCTTTGTTGAGGACGTTTCCCGAATCACCAGGCTGCCCTATCTCTCGCGAGCTGACCAGCAACCGGACGAAAGAAAACCGCTGGCCGAAACTGAACTTGCTTCCAGCAACAGAATTGACGAAGACCTGGCAGAGACACTCCGAAAAATGCTGCTGGCAATAGGGGATGATGCCAGAATTGTTGTGATTAAGTTGGCCGATCGGCTGCACAATATGCGTACCCTCAGTGCCTTGCCCTCTGACCGTCAAAAAAAGATCGCTCAGGAAACCATGGATATCTACGCCCCATTGGCAAACCGCCTTGGTATTTGGCAGATAAAATGGGAGCTTGAGGACCTGAGTTTTCGCTACACTCAACCGGAAAAATACAAGGAAATCGCAGAGCATCTGACCTTAAGACGTTCCAAAAGATCCGAAGAAGTCGAAAAGATCATACAAAATCTGCAGAATCTGCTGCAAAAATCGGAAATTGAGGCAGAGATATCCGGTCGACCGAAACATATCTACTCAATTTACCGCAAAATGCAATCCAAAGAGAAAAATTTTGAAGGTATTCGCGACCTGAGAGCAGTCAGGGTAATCGTGGGCGACGTTGAGACTTGTTACAAGGTTCTGGGCATTATCCACACCCATTACGCGCCGATACCGGGCGAATTTGATGACTATATTGCCGCCAAAAAACCTAACAACTATCAGTCGCTGCACACCGCGGTGATCTATTCGGACGGAAAACCACTGGAAGTACAGATTCGAACCTCAGAAATGCACAGTACTGCCGAGTACGGCGTGGCCGCTCATTGGATTTACAAAGAAGGAAAAGGTCGTCTCAGCTACAAGTACGAAAAAAAAGTAAGCAGCATGCGAACTTTGATCGGCTGGAGCAAAGAAGTCGAAGACAACCAGGAACTGATCGAGGCCATGCGCGGCGATATGTTCAAAGACCGGGTCTATGTACTGACGCCCAAAGGAGATGTCATTGATCTTCCCCAGGGCTCAACGCCGATTGACTTTGCTTACCTGGTTCACACCGACGTTGGACACCGCTGTCGGGGCGCCAAGATTAACGGAAAATTGGTTACGCTCGACTATGTATTGAAGACCGGCGACCAGGTTGAAATCCTCACTGTCAATCGCGGCGGACCAAGCCGGGATTGGCTAAATCCCAGCCTGGGGATGGTGCGCTCCAGTCGGTCTCGCTCGAAAATTAAACAATGGTTCAAGCAGCAGGACCGTGGCCATAACCTGGAACACGGAAAAATCCTGGTCGAAAAGGAACTCAAACGGCTTGGTCTGTCTGACGTAGACCTCAATCTCGTTTTGAGTGCCTTCAACCTCAAAACCGTAGACGATCTGTATGTCGGCATCGGTTATGGGGATATTCCGATTGGTAAATTGGTCAATCGCATTGGCGAACTGAAAGTTGATACTCTCAAATCGGATGTGCTGAAGCCGGAAACACCGGGGAAATATAAGTCTGATGATTCCATAACCGTCATGGGGCTCGATCGCATCGCTCACAATTTCGCGCGCTGCTGCAACCCCATGCAGGGCGATCCCATCATCGGCTATATCACCCGCGGTCGCGGCGTGACGATTCACCGTATGGACTGCCCCAACGCACTGCGCGTGACTGACACCGAGCGGCTGATCAAGGTCGACTGGGGCAGCTCAGAACAAACTTATCCCGTACCTCTCCAGATCACCGCATACGATCGCCAGGGATTGATGGGCGATATTTCCGCTGTCTTATCCAGCGAACCTGTCCGATTGGTTGATCTATCTCTGACAACCCGCCAGCATGTTGTCAAAGTAAACCTGGTTTTGGAAGTTGCCGGGATCAACCAGCTCAGCCGTGTGCTGGCCAGGCTCGAAAACCTGGCAAATGTGATCGAAGCCACACGCGTTAACCCAGGTTGAAACAAGCTTGTGACTTTACGCTGCACTGGGTCTAAGGTAAAATGCGAGCGAAATGAAAGTAGGTTATTGGAGAAAATCATGACGAAAATTCGCTGTAAGTACCTGGATTGTTTATTTCTGGATGAGCGCTACTGTACCGCGGCGGCTATAGACTTGAACCCCGATGCCGGATGCCTCACCTATCGTCCTATCGACGACGAAGAGTCTCTGGGCGATTGGGATGACGATGAAATTGAAATCTGGGACGAGGACGGCGAAGAGCCCGAAAGTCTCTGGGACGTTGAAGAAGAAGAAGACGCACTTGACGACGATGAGGACGAATAAGTACCGGCCCTGGTCAGGATTAACTATCGAAAGGAATAAAAATGAGCGAACTCAAGCCTATGCACGTGATCAACGTTTTCATTGAACCCTGGTTCCGCGAAGAAATTATCGAAAACGTTCTGGCTGATTTTTCCGTATACACTGCAGAAACCCGAAAAGAATTGGCGGAAACCCTCAAAAGTGAGGTCAAGGTCAGCGGCTTTCGAAATCCCCTGACAGCGCCAAAACGTCTGCTAGTGCGTGATGCCGATAAGCTGTTTGAGACCGACCCGCATTTTGTAAGGGTCATCCTTCATGCCTGGATGCAGTTGTTCCAGGATCACGGCCAGACCTTTGAAAAGGCACTCAAGGAGTTGGGCTTCCAGACAGCAGAGACAGGGCCTGCCTACAGTGATCCTGAAAATGCCTTTGATCAGGGCTGGCCTGAAGGGGTGGATTATCCCAAGGTCATCCAGGCAATCCGTCAGCAGGACGAAAAAATCGCCATGACTGATGATCAGATTGTTCTTTATAGCATTTTGAAAACTGGATTTGTACCAGGAGAGAAAGAAGAAGAAAATGACTGATGCCTTGACCAGTACCACTAAGAGCGGGCCGATCGGCAAGACCACCATCGCGCCATCAGTCTTGTCTACTATCGCAAAACTGACCACACTGGCTGTTCCTGGCGTCAGCCGTATGGCCGAAATCATGCAATTATCTTCAGCAGATAGCGAGGGTATTAAGGTTGACATCAAGGATGACCTGATCTGCTTTGATATTTACGTTATCATCAGCAGCGACCAGAACGCTCGTCTGGTCGCCCAGACGATCCAACGACGTGTTCATAGAGCCATCACCGAAATGGTTGGCATGGAAATTGCTAAGATCAATGTGCACATCACTGATGTGGATATTGAGGCTTAGGCAATTATGAAATCACGTTCACGGGCAAGAGTAGCCGCACTTCAAGCACTTTTCGAATTGGATTTAACGGATCATCTGATCGGAGAGGTTCTGGAAGCCAGAGTGCTCGAGCACGATCTCGACTCGAAGCAGCTCGAATTTGCCCGCGTCTTGGTCACTGGTGTTCGTCAAAATACGGACCGACTGGATAAGCTGATCAGCGAACACGCCCCTGAGTGGCCGCTCGATCAGGTTGCTGTTGTCGATCGCAATATTTTACGTATCGCCTTATGGGAGGTTGCTTTTTACCAGCTAACCCCCCTTAAAGTCGGTATTAATGAAGCTGTCGAATTGGCGAAATTGTTTGGCACAGATTCTTCTCCCCGTTTTGTCAATGGCGTCTTGGGAAGCCTGGCTGAAAATTTGACCAGTATCATCCAATCCACCAAAGATACCGGGGTGTGAATGAGCCGGAAGGTTTCTTTCGTCCGAAATGTGTGTGGGCTATTGCTGGCGTTGTTTTTATTGGCAGGCTGCGCCCTTAGTTTTCAGACAAAAGAACCCAAAAGCACAATTGACAAGCTAAACCTGCCTTCAGCTATTTCCGAGGTTAGATTGGTCGAAGTCCGGTTCATCGCCCATCCCTTCCGTAACTTTACTGAGGAAGATGAGATCTCGCTGGATATTCTCGACCTGTTGACCGGTGTCCACTACAACCTGCAGCGCTACCTGTTGAATAAGAGCGCGGAAGGACACAGCCTGACGGTCATGCTGCCCCAGGGCGCGGTAATATCTTATCGTTACACCCTTACTCATCCCATCGAGATGGGCGAGTTACTGCCAGATGGCAGCCCGCTTGCCTTCCGCCAGCTGGTGGTGCGTGATAACCTGGTTATCCAAGACAACATCTCGGGCTGGCCGGAGGTGCCATACAACGGCCCCCTGGTTGATCTCAACGGCGCCGTTGCCGACGATGAAACCGACGAACCCATTGCGGATGTTTTGGTCAATGTTGCCGGCAAGACAGCTCTGACTGATATGAATGGAAGGTTCTTTATTCGCGGCCTACCTGTCGGAAGCCACAACCTGGTGGCAACCTTATGCGACGGCAGTTATTTGAACTTTCAACAAGAAGTGAATATGGTTGAAAATCTGGCCACCCAGGCTGTCATCCTGATGACTGCCCTGCCAGAAGTGACCCTGACCTTGGTGATGAGTCCGCCTAACGAGGCTGTTGGCGCTCCGGTGCGGATTGCGGGAAATTTGCGCCAGTTGGGCCTAACTTTTTACGACATGCTCCAGGGCACTGGCACACAGGCGGTCAACATGCCCTTGATGGCTCGCAACACTGAAGGCAAATACGTTGCGCAGATCAGGCTTTTTGCCGGCAGTTTCCTGCGCTACGAATATTCCCTTGGCGATGCCCTGATCAACAGTGAGCGCGACCTGAATGGCAATCGACTTGTCCGACAGTTTATTGTTCCGAACAAGGATGCCGTCATTGACGATTCGGTGACCACATGGCGAGCCAGTAAACAAGACGCGGTCACGATTTTTGCAAGCTCCCCAGCTGGCACTCCGGAGGACGATCAGCTTTTTTTGCAGTTCGATCATGGTTCCTGGACCAATCCCATCCCCATGTGGCCGATGGGAAACAATGTGTGGATGCTGGTCTATTTCCCGCGAGCCGCCAGCAGCGACCAACTAATTTATCGCTATTGCAGGAACGCGGATTGTTTCCTCGGGCAGGAACACAACCCTGACCCTGCGCCAAGGGCTTTTATGCCTGGCGCGGTTACAGAAATTCACGATGAAATCATTGGTTGGAGAATGTGGGACTCAGCAGTACAAAACCAATCCAGCCCGACCCCGCTGACCTTCGATGAAGAAGCCTTGGTGGGCGTCGAAGTCGATCCGTTTTATAGCTCGAGCCATCTCAACGCCTGGTATGAGCTGGCGGAGAATCTCAAAACGAAGGGCTTTAACTGGCTGATCCTGAGACCTGTCTGGAAAGTTGGCACAGACTCAGGGTTGCCCTTCATAGACAGTGACCCGACTCTCACCCTGCCTGCAGCTGAACTGAAGCGCATAGCAGAGGCTGCCAGCCAGCAAGATTTGAAAGTTGCTCTCTATCCTTACCTGAATTTTCCTTCCGATGCCGCCTCATGGTTCCGGGATTCTCAAAAGAGTCAGATCTGGTGGCAACAATGGTATGCGGACTATGAACGCATGGTGTTGCACACCATCAAGCTGGCAACCGCAATTAATGCGGGTCAGATCATTCTGGGCGGGCCAGACGTCTTTGGTTCCTATCCCGGCGCGACCGAAACTGTCGCTGAAAACTTTGGAACACCAAAATCGAGCCAGGAAATTTGGACTGATCTTTTGACAAAAGTGGACGAGTACTACCAGGGTCAGTTACTTCTGGCTCTGGAAGCAGGCACCGGAACGATCCAGAGCTTCTCTTTTTATGAGCAGGCGCAGGGGTTTTACATTCTCATCAGTGCCGATCCCGATCAAGCAGGAAACGACACCAGTGCTATGGCAAGCAGATATCTCGAAGGCAGTTTGCTCGCTTTCCATGACAGCCAGCAAAAACCAGTCTATATAGGGCTCAATGCAGCCTCTTTTAAAACCGCCAACAGCAGCGGTAGTGATAACGGAAGCTCGATTATCAGCGCGGCCAATCCCACCTACAACAGCCACAATGTCGATCTGGATGCGCAGACTCAGTTCTACCGCGCCTACCTGGGCTCAATTTCAACCAGGGGCTGGATTTCGGGCATAGCAGCCCGCGGTTTCTTCCCCGCCATGCAACTGACAGATTTCTCCTCATCGATTAATGGGAAACCTGCCTTTGAGTTATTTCACAACCAATAAAAGGAGTAGTGACAAACGATCATGAATCAAGTCAACGAAGTGCTTAAGGCTGAACTCACCAAGTTAGGCCTGGGTTCGGTACAACAAATCCGATACAATTTAAATGTCCCTGAACTGGTGACCGCGTCATTGATAGAGGGGGAATCCATTTTGGCAGACACCGGCGCGTTAGCAGTGAACACCTCACCTTTCACAGGCCGCTCTCCCAATGACAAATATTTGGTAGAGAATGGCGATCCTGATCTCTGGTTCGCCTCGGGTACAGAACCGATGACCTCAGAAACATTCACCAACCTTAAGGAAAAGTTGGTTGCTTCGCTTCAGGGCGAAACTCTTTATGTTCGTGACGTGCTGGCTGGCGCTGACCCAACCCATTTCATCAGGATTCGAGTGATCACCAATTATGCCTGGCAAAACATTGCCGCTTCCAACATGTTTATCCGCAACCACACACCAGAGCCTCATATCGACCCTGATTTCACGCTGTTGGTATCCTCCAAATTCGAGGGAGATCCGGCTGTGGATGGGCTGCGCTCGCCCGCGATGGTGGCATTAAATTTTGATGAGAAACTGGTGCTGATTGGCAAGACTCTCTATGGCGGCGAAATTAAGAAATCAGTATTCACCCTCATCAATTACGTCTTCCCAAAACAAGATGTTCTCTCTCTTCACTGTTCCGCGAATATCGGCGAAGAAGGCGATGTTGCCTTGTTTTTTGGTCTCAGCGGTACCGGGAAAACCACCCTCTCATCCGATGAGTCCCGCGCGCTGATCGGGGATGATGAACACGGTTGGAGTGAAAACGGAATTTTCAACTTCGAAGGAGGCTGCTACGCCAAAACCATCCGTCTGAACCCAAGATACGAGCCTCTGGTGTGGTCGGCGATTAATCGCTTTGGCACATTGCTGGAAAACGTACCATTAGGTGATAATAACCACCCTGACTTTGACGATAACAGCATCACTGAGAACACCCGCGCCTCCTACCCGCTGACTTTCATCAGCAACTATGCGCCTGGTGGCGTTGGCGGACATCCCCAGAACATCTTTTTGCTTACCGCAGACGCTTTTGGGGTCGTCCCTCCCCTTGCACGGCTGACCAAAGAACAGGCGATGTACTACTTCCTGAGCGGTTACACCTCCAAACTCGCGGGTACAGAGCGGGGCTTGGGTGATAAGCCCCAGGCTACCTTTTCCACGTGTTTTGGCGCGCCTTTTCTACCCTTGAAGCCCACCATTTACGCCAAGATGCTTGCCGAGAGACTGGAAGAGCATGGTACGCGCGTTTGGCTGCTGAATACCGGTTGGTCTGGCGGCGGTTTTGGCGTGGGAGAACGTATCGCGCTGCCTTTGACCCGTGCTATGATTAGCGCGGTCTTGACCGGGCAGTTGGACGACTCTCCAACTCACCTGCACCCAATCTTCAATATCGCGATTCCTGATGACGTTCCTGGTGTGCCACATGAAGTGCTCAACCCGGAACTTTCCTGGGAAGACAGACAACAATACGAGGTTGAAGCCAGAGCGTTGGCTCAACAATTTATCGATAACTTCAAAAAATATGAGATCAATGTCGGACCGGAAGTACCCGCTTCAGGCCCGATCTCAGCTTGAAAGTCCCTTCAGGAGGAATAAATGGATAAATTCATCATTAGAGGGGGGAAGCCTCTTCGCGGAACGATGCAGCCCTCTGGAAATAAGAATGCTGCGCTTCCGATGATGGCCGCTTGTCTTCTTACAGACCAGCCGGTATCACTGCATAATATGCCAGATATCGAAGACACCCGTACGATGGCTAAATTAATGCAGAGTCTGGGAGTTGAGATCACGAAAGATACCTCCAACTCCACCTGGACTTTTAAAGCTGAAAATATCACCCCTGCCGATCTTGATCCTGAACTTTGCCGACAGATCCGGGCCTCAATTCTGCTTGCTGGTCCCATGGTCACGCGGTTTGGGGTTCTGGAATTACCGCCTCCCGGCGGTGATGTAATTGGTCGCCGCAGGGTTGACACTCATATTCTCGCTCTACAAAAACTCGGTGCTCAGTTTAAGTATGAAGACTACTTTAAGTTTTCCACCCAGGGTCTGGTCGCTGCAGATATCCTGCTGGACGAAGCCAGCGTGACTGCCACTGAGAACACCATTATGGCGGCTGTTTTGGCAAAAGGAACCACTCATATCCACAACGCTGCTTCTGAGCCCCACATCCAACAGCTCTGCCAGTTGTTGAACAAAATGGGCGCCAGGATCGACAATATCGGCTCTAACGTTTTGAGCATTGAAGGTGTTGAAAAACTGCACGGCACCGAATTCTCGATCGGGCCCGATTATCTGGAAGTGATCAGCTTTGTTGGTGCCACAGTTGTGACAGGCGGAGAAGTCCGGATTAAAAATGCCGGCACCGAATACCTGCGGATGATCCAGTTGGTGTTGAAACGCCTCGGTGTGGAAATAATTTTCGAAGGCGATGACATCTTCATCCCTTCTACACAAAAATTGGTCGTCGAGCCCGATCTGGGCAATGCCATTCCTGAAATCAGCGTGATGCCCTGGCCGGCTTTTCCGACCGATTTAATGAGTATCGCCATCGTGATTGCCACCCAGGCAAAGGGCACAATCCTTTTCCATGACTGGATGTATCCCAGCCGCATGTTTTTTATCGACAAACTTGTTTCCATGGGCGCGCAGATCATCCTGTGTGACCCCCATCGCTGCATTGTCAATGGCCCCACCCCACTCAATGCTGAAAAACTTGATAGCCCCGATATTCGGGCAGGGATTGCCCTGGTTTTGGCCGCTCTTTCAGCGAAAGGCGAATCGACTATACGCAATGTGGCACAAATTGACCGGGGATATGAGAGAATTGAGGAGAAGCTGCAACTGCTCGGTGCTGATATCGTTCGAAAACAGACCTTCACCAGTAAAGATTAAGACCTCATCTTAACAAAACAGAGCCGCGTAACATCCGCGGCTCTGTTTTGTTATCGCTGTTATTTATTCCTCAAGGGCAACTGCAAGAAATTGATCAATCGTATCTTTCAGCATGGGTTCTGGCAGAGCGCCAACCTGACGGTGAACTATCTTACCGTCTTTTAGCATGAGCATGGTCGGAATACCCTGGACACCATACTTACCTGCCCATTCCTGGTTTTCGTCAGTGTTGACCTTTGCGACAATTAATTTCCCGGCATATTCCTTGGCTATTTTGTCGAGGATCGGGGCAACCATGCGGCAAGGTCCGCACCAGGGAGCCCAGAAATCTACAATTACAGGAAGCTGGTTTTCTAAGACGGTCTTCTCAAAAGCGGCGTCAGTAACGTTAATTGGTTCTTCAAACATATTTACTCCTCCAATGATATCTTCAGAATTTGTAGGTTAAGTATACAGATATAGGTTTTACTTTACAACGTCAAAGCCTATCCAAAACTGTTAATCTTTTCTATAACCGCGGGGCCCAACACCAAGAGGCCAATAATGATAGACAGGATTGCCGCAATTAAAACGGAGGCGGCCCCCACGTCTTTTGAAATTTTCGCCAAGGGGTGAATTTCGGGGCTGACCAGGTCAACCACAACTTCGAAAGCGGTATTGAGGAACTCAGCCATCCATACCAGACCGATGACCAGTAAAATGGCGACCCATTCGATTAAGGATATTTGCAAAACCGCACTAACGGCAATTGCCAGTATTGAGGCGGCCAGATGTATCCAGGCGTTTTTCTGGGTCTTAAAAACAAATTCAAGACCTTGAAAAGCAGCAATGAAAGAATTTTTTCTGCTCTTGACGAATTTTTCTGCCTCTGTCGTGGTCTTGTTGGTCATTTTTCCTTCCAAAAATCAAAATTCAGTGTAAAATAGAAAACTCACGCGGGTGTTGCCAAGTGGTAAGGCATTAGCTTCCCAAGCTAACATTCGTGGGTTCGAATCCCATCACCCGCTTTTTTCAGTCAAGCTTCTTGCCATACACCCGGTGATTCTTATAGTACTTCACACCCAGATTTTCGAGGTCTCTGCGCATTTGAACAGCAGTTTCGGCCACCTGAGTCAGTTCAGAATAGATGAAACGAGGGTTGGCTTTGGCAGCGTTCAGCAATGCCTCCATGATCAGCGCGTTCCCGCCCATGCCCTGGTACTCCGGCAAAATTCCGATCCCATTGAAATCCAGCCATTGCGTGGTTTTAAGCTCTCTCAGGAGTCGTAGGATGCCAATGGGACCGAGCCTGCCCTTATTCTTCTGCATTGCCGCGGAAACATCCGGAAACGATAAAACAAAACCGACAATATCATCTTTTTCGTTGAGGATGATTTGGAGCAGCTCTGGAATGACAACTTGAATGGCATTGTCGAGCGCGTAGTCCAGTTCCCGGTCTGAAAGCGGATAGTATTCCCAGTTTTGGACGAAGGCGCGATTATAGGCATCCTTGATTTTATATTTCCATTCAACGATGTGTTTCTTGCTGCGGAAGTTCATCACTCTCAACCGCCCACGTTTTTTGGCGATCTCAACTGCTTTTTTCACTTTATCTGGCAGTTCGAACGATTGGGGCGCCAGGAAACTGGAAACAAAATCTACTTCTTTTGTAAACCCATAGTTCTCTACCAGTTGCTGGTAATAGGGATAGTTGTAATTCATCATATTCATCATCTGGCGGTGTTCGAAACCCTCAATCTGGATGCCGTACCCGTCCAGCGGACCGTAACCTTTGGGACCTACAATGCGTTCCAGCCCTCTGGCTCGGGACCATTCGCTGACCTTGTCAAATAAAGCATTGGCAACTTCCTGATCATCGATGCAGTCGAACAGGTAAAATTCGCTGTCCCGGCAGTTATGGAACTGGTTGAAGGGTTTGTTTTCCAGTGCCGCAATTTTGCCGACCACTTTACCATTTCGTTTTGCCAAAAAAAAGTCCGAATCGGAATGATCATAAAAAGGATGTTTCTTTTTATTCATCATCAGAAAGATGTCGGATCTGAAGGGTGGAACGAACTGCGGGCAGCCTTCGTACAAATCGTACTGAAAATTCACGAATTCTTTTGCCAGAGCTTTGCTATTAACGTCAATGATTTCGACCATAAGGCCTCCAATATAAATTTTATGATAACACTGTTGTTATAACCTAAAAAGCAGATTTGGGTTATAAATTCCGTCACCAGGTTGCAGACTGACAAAAAAAGACCAGGGCAGGGTTTTGACGGTCGCCCGAATTGCCAAACTATAGCGCTGATTTTGGTTCATCATGAGAAATAATTGTAAAGCATGGGGACATGCGCTATAATTTGCGCGTTTAGTCTCAAGTATGAAAGAGGATTTATATGATTGACGTCAATGAGTTAAGAAAAGGCGTTACATTCGAGCTGGATAACAATCTTTACAAAGTACTCGAATATGCGCACAACAAACCAGGTCGCGGCAGCGCCACCATCAGAATTAAAGCTCGTGACTTACGCAAGGGAACTACCCTGGAAATGACCTTCATCTCCAGCGATCGCGTTCAGGATGTCCGCCTGGATTATCATAATGTTCAGTATCTCTATCGGGATGACAATTTCTTCTACTTTATGGATATGGATACTTTCGAGCAGCCAGCCGTACCCGCCGCTTTGGTAGCTGATTACGAAGGCTTTTTCAAGGAAAACATGGAGGTTAAGCTGACTTACTTTGGTCCCGAACCGCTGGACATCGAGCTCCCTACCACTGTTGACCTCGAGGTAGTCACAGCAGAACCATCAGCCCGAGGCAATACAGCAACGGGTTTGACCAAGCATGTTGTGACCGATACGGGCTTAAAGGTTCAGGTACCGGCTTTTGTGAATGAAGGTGACACTATTCGGGTCGATACCCGCAGCGGAGATTATGTTACCCGAGTCTAAGATGGCAGGCTGTGAATGAGGATTCCAGACGGCCGTGAATGCAAGTTCTTTTATGGCGACTACTACCGGGGCCGAAATTTTGAGGAATGCCGGGCGCTCACCAACCCGGAAGACATAAAAGTCTGGTCGTCAGAGCTCTGTTCTGGCTGCCCTGTTCCTGATTACTTGCGCAATAACTCCTGTCAGAATCTGGTTTATTCGGTATCAGTTGGCAGTTTTCTTTTCAAAAAGAAAATGAAAGTGAAAGCCTGGTGTTCGAAGGTTCACGATCCAGTCAGAGATCCAAACGTTGGCTGCGGTCGCTGCCATGAGAACAGTCCCCTGGGCTGATGTAAGAATAATATCAGAAACAAGTTATTCTCCTTGTTCATTCCAAAGCGCGACCCTGCTTGTTGGTATAATCATTAGCTGGGGCGATTACAGCCCTTAAACGGAGGAAGAATTGAAATCTCGTAACCAATCATTTTTCATCTCGGCGTTACTGCTGTTTTCTATCGTCGCGATGGTTTTTTATGGCGTCCAGGAACAAGCCTTTGGCACGCAACCTATTCCGATCAACCAGTTGGCAGCCGATATTGAAGCAGACCTCGTAGGGAAGATCGAAATTAAAGAAAACGACGTCTATATCACTTATCGGGACCTGACCAACCGGGCGGCAACCACCACTGCCAAGGACCCCAATACGGGTCTGATTGAACAATTAGTCCAGCTCGGTGTCTCTCCAGAGAAATTGCGCGACCCTAACCTAAAAATTGAGGTAGTTTTACCCGGATTCTGGGCCAACGCGGTCACGCTTCTGATTAACTTCTTGCCTTTCATTCTGATGGCAGGTCTGTTCTTTTTCTTTATCAGACAGGCACAGGGGTCTAATAACGCGGCTATGTCATTTGGCAAATCCCGCGCAAAGATGATCACAGGCGAGCACCCCACCGTAACCTTTGCGGATGTTGCCGGCGTGGATGAGGCAAAAGAAGAGCTGCAGGAAGTCGTTGAATTCCTACAGGAACCACAGAAGTTCATCGCGTTGGGTGCCCGTATCCCCAAAGGTGTATTGCTGGTTGGCTCACCCGGCACAGGCAAGACCTTGATGGCAAAGGCAGTCTCCGGAGAAGCCGGCGTGCCTTTCTTCTCAATTTCTGGTTCTGAATTTGTTGAAATGTTTGTGGGTGTAGGTGCCAGCCGTGTCCGAGACTTGTTCGACGAAGCCAAAAAACACTCGCCCTGTATCGTCTTTGTCGACGAAATTGATGCTGTGGGTCGTCACCGTGGTGCTGGTCTTGGCGGAAGCCATGACGAGCGCGAGCAAACCCTCAACCAGCTCTTGGTCGAGATGGATGGTTTTGGAACTGACACTAACGTAATCGTGATAGCAGCAACCAACCGACCCGATATTCTCGACCCTGCCCTCTTGCGCCCAGGCCGCTTCGACCGCCGTGTGATGTTGGACAGGCCTGACAAAAATGGTCGTGAAGCTATCCTGAAAGTTCACACCCGTGGCAAACCAATCGATTCAAGTGTTGACCTGGGTGAAATTGCCCGTTCAACCCCTGGCTTTGTCGGCGCTGATTTGGAAAATCTGGTCAATGAAGCCGCAATCCTGGCTGCCCGTCGGAATAAGAAAATCATTACCAGGGACGAATTTGAGGAATCTATCGAGCGTGTCATTGCTGGTCCGGAACGAAAGAGCAAGTTGATGAATCCGCGAGAAAAGAAAATTGTCGCTTATCACGAGGTCGGTCACGCAATTGTGACCAGTGTTTTGCCAGAAGCAAACCCGGTACAAAAAGTATCCATCATTTCGCGGGGAATGGCCGGGGGTTTCACCCTCTCCCTTCCGGTAGATGATCAGTATTTGGAATCCAAAAAGATGCTGACAGCTCAACTGGCGACGATGCTCGGAGGCCGCGCAGCAGAAGAGATTATGTTTAACGACATCACCTCAGGTGCTTCTAACGACCTCGACAGAGTCACCAAGTTAGCTCGGCGCATGGTCACCAGGCTGGGTATGAGTGAGAAACTCGGCCCCATGGTTTATGGTCAGAAAGAAGAACTTGTTTTTCTGGGTCGTGAAATTTCTGAGCAGCGAGACTATTCCGAACGCGTGGCACAGACTATCGATGAGGAAGTTCATCATTTAGTTGACTCTTCGTACACCACGGCGAAAGAAATCTTGGTCAAGTACAAAGACAAGATGATCGAGATCGCTGAAAAACTATTGGAAGTTGAAACCCTTTCAAAAGAGGAATTTGAAGAGCTTTTCCCAACACCTTATGAGAAAAACCAGGGTATCCCGGCTTTCATCATTGAATAGCTAAACCAAATTTAGCAGACACCAGATCCAGCATTTTTTCTAAAATTGCTGGATCTTTTGCATTAAGCCAATGGATTTCCGAATCCGTTGGCTTAAACCAGTTAGCCTGACGGCGTACGTATTTTCGGGTGTTCCGCTTGATCAGCATGAGGGCTTCCTCCAGGCTGAGATTGTTGTCCAGATAGGCGATCAGCTCGCTGTAGCCAATCACACGCATTTTGAGCAGAGCATCTTTGTAGCCATGATTGATCAGCCCGCGAACTTCATCGAGAAAGCCCTCTTTCAGCATCTGTTCGATCCGGGCATCAATTCGCTGATACAGTTCTTCACGCTCCCACCGCAGACCGATCATCAGCATTTCGTAGGGCGAATCTTTTCGGGAACGCGCCTGAGAAAACCGAACCCCGCTGCTGAAAATTACCTCAAGCGCCCTTATTGTTCGCCGGTGGTTGCGGTAATCGATCAATTCGGCGGCCTGAGGGTCCAGGACCTTCAGATTTTGGTGAAGCTTCTCGAAGCCGACCTTATCCCCAATCTTCTCCAGGACCGTTCTCATCCTGTGGTCTGCCTCAAGCTCAGGAATTTGCCAGTTCTCTCTGAGCGCGCGGATATATTGGCCGGTTCCTCCGGTGACTATGGGGATTTTCCCCCGCTGATGCATATTCTGAATAATATTTTCTGCTTCGACCTTGTATTCGCCGATGCTCCAGGGCTGATGCAGATCTGCAACATCGATCAGGTGGTGTGGTACCTGCGAGAGCTCGCCTTCGGTGGGTTTGGCAGTACCGATGTTAAGTTGCCTGTAGAGATAGCGGGAGTCGGCTGAGACAATCTCAGCATCCAGCGCTGTGGCCAGTTGGATGGCCAGCCCGCTTTTACCCGAGCCTGTAGGGCCTACCAGCATGATTAACTTCGGCTTATTTTCATTCATTGAGATAGTCCAGGTATACGTTTTCGTAATGGATAATCTCAGGGCTATCCCGTGAGGTGGTTTCAATAACCAGAACATCGACCTGCCAATCCGGGACTGGCTCATCAAGGCTATAAAGGTAAACCTGCATGGCTGCTTGTAATGACTGGAATTTTTTAGGAGTAATGCTATATTCAGCAATCCCATAAGCGTTTGATCTGCGTGTTTTGACCTCGACAGCCACCAGACGAGCCCCCGACGACATGATCAGATCGATCTCGCCGAAGCGCGTGTGGTAATTTTTTTCGAGCAGAATGTAGCCCTTTTTGGTGAGGTATTCCCGACCCTGGGCTTCACCCCAGGCTCCTAACTTCTTACGATAATGGCTGTTCGCGCTCATGACAGTAGTATAAACCAGCTACATCCATCCTCAAAACGGACAGGGAAAACAATTTTTAAGATAAAATAAATTACTTACTCATTAAATCGGCTGGGAAATCTTCGATAAAGGAACCATATGGCTGTTGCAGAAATTATTACAATCGGTACTGAATTGCTCTTAGGTGAAATTCAAGACACAAACTCCCGATACATTGCCCGCGCCTTGCGCGATATCGGGGTCGATCTATACCGGCTAACTACGGTAGGAGACAACATCAACCGCATCACCGCAACCATGCAGGAAGCCTTGATGCGGGCTGATATCATCATCACTACCGGAGGGCTCGGACCGACTGTTGACGACATGACCCGACAGGCAGTTGCCGACACCTTCAACGTTGGACTGGTTTTCAAAGAAGAGTTGTGGGAACAAACCCTGGAACGGTTCAGGTATTACAACCGCACGCCGACTGAGAACAATAAGCGCCAGGCCTATTTACCTGCCAACGCCGTCGCGATTCCCAATAAAGTTGGCACTGCGCCAGCCTTCAGGTTTGAACTGGGCGTTAAAACTCTGATCGCGCTGCCAGGCGTACCCGGGGAAATGGAAAACATAATGAAAAATTATGTAATCGACTACCTGAAAAAACGTTATCGTCTCAAGGATGAGATTATCCTGCCTTGGGTGATTCACACTATCTCAGTCGGGGAATCTAACATCGATGAAATTCTGGGAGAATTGGCGAACCTGAGCAATCCCACCGTTGGTTTGCTCGCCCATCCAGGCCAAACTGACGTGAGAGTAACAGCCAAAGCAGGCTCGACTGAAGAAGCTCAACAAATGATGGAACCTGTGATCAGTGAAATTCGCGAGAGATTGAAAGACTACATCTATGGTGAAAATGAGGAAACGATCCAATCGGTCGTGGCAGCCGAATTGCTGAAGCGGAACTTTACCCTGTGTGTCCTTGAAATTGGCACTAACGGCTGTGTTCACCGGTCTTTGTCCGAATATCTCTCCCCCGAATCACTGTGTGGGGAATTGCTGGATGATAATATCACTCATGAATCTCTAAAGAACCATTTACACGAATACCGGGATAAAGCGCAAACCGATTTCGTGCTGGGAGTGATGCTGACACCGAAAGGGGAACAGATGGAAGTTTATGTAGTCTGTCTTGATGGTAAAAATCTTTCAGAATTCCAGCGCATCTACAGCGGCCCTCCCGCAGACGCCAGTCACTGGGCTCTGAACGTGTCTCTCGACCAGATCCGTACCAGATTGAAAGAGTTGAAAGGATCGTGATGAAAACTGTTGATGTATTACTGACAAACGCGTTAGTATTGACCATGGATTCAGTCTATCGAATCTTCGAACCGGGGGCTGTCGCCATCCTGGGTGACCAAATTGTAGAAGCCGGTGAGCAAGCCTCCCTGCTCGAAAACTATCAGGCCACGGAGGTGATCGACTGCGGCGGCAAGGTATTGATGCCCGGTCTGGTCAACACTCACACCCACGTTCCGATGACGCTACTGCGCGGGTTATCCGACGACCTGCGCCTGGATGTCTGGTTAATGGGTTACATGATGCCGGTTGAGAGAGAATTTGTCTCACCCGAGTTTGTACGCCTGGGTACCAGGCTGGCCTGCGCAGAACTGATCCGTTCTGGAGTAACTACTTTTAACGACATGTATTATTTCGAAGACGATGTGGCCGAGGCGACTGCTGAAGCAGGCATGCGCGCGGTCGTCGGGCAGACGGTCATGAAGTTCCCTGCCCCTGACGCCACCTCATACGAGGAAGCGCTCGACCGCTGCCGCGACCTGATTGATAAGTGGAAAGATCACGCGCTGATCGTCCCCGCCATCGCGCCTCACGCTGTTTACACCTGCACCCCAGATGTTCTTACGGCTTGTGTTGAATTGGCGAAAGCGACTGACACCATCGTGCACTTCCACGTCGCTGAAACAGTGGACGAAGTAGAAGCTATACGCAATGAACATGGAATTCCGGTGGTACCATACATCAGGAAGTTCGGAATGCTTGAAACGCGCTTGATTGCCGCCCATTGTGTGCACATCGATCGCGGTGAAATGCGTTCTCTGATGCATGCCAACGCCGGGATTGCGCACAACCCCTCTTCCAATTTAAAATTGGCTTCCGGCTTTGCCCCGGTTGCCAGGATGATGGAGGTTGGTTGTAACGTTGGGATCGGCACAGACGGCACCGGCTCGAACAATGACCTCGATTTCTTCGAGGAAATCAGGCTTGCCAGCATGATCGCAAAGCCGGTGGCCGAAGACCCCACCGCCCTGCCTGCCAGACAAGTTCTGGCAATGGCCACCATTATCGGGGCGAAGGCCATTCATTTGGATAACATAATTGGCAGCCTCGAACCTGGCAAACGTGCTGACCTGATTTTGGTAGACCTGAGCCCAATTCACAATCAACCCCGTTTCCGGCGTGACCCTGAAGCTATTTACGCTCAGATTATCTATGCCACCAAATCAACCGATGTGACGGACGTGATGGTAAATGGACAGTGGTTGATGCGGGACCGGCAGCTGACCACGCTCAATGAAGCCAAACTGATTGCTGAAGCCCAAAACATGGCACGGAAAATCGACGAATTTTTGCTCAGCCGCGAAGAATCGGTTTATTCTAAACTGATCGCCATTGGTGGTGCCGCGGAAGAAGAGAGTTTTGAGGTTCAGGCCAAGGTGCGTATCGATGACAGAAGTGCCATAATAGACACTCTCCAAAGAGATGGCATCAAGATCATCAGGAAGCGCCATTACCACGAATACGACACTTATTTTAGCTTTGAGGACGAAGACCGGGGGCGCCTCCGCTATCGCGAAGATGAATTCCTGGATGATAAGGGCGATACCCTCACAGTTCGCTCACGCCTGACCCTAATCGGTGAGCGCATGGAGGAAGAAAACCAAAACACCCAAAATATTTTGCTTTCGCGTACCCGTTATTATGCGCCCGCGACTCATAGCTTGCGCTTCTACACTGAATACTTCAAGCCGGCCAAATCGATCCAAATCGAAAAAGACCGTTTACGCTACTTGATCGAGTTTGAAGGAACTGAATTCTTTATCAACCTCGACACCTTGATAAAACCCGAATTAGGCAAATTCCTCGAAATCAAGAGCCGCACCTGGAGCCGTGAAGACGCGGACCAAAAATCCGCGCTGATTGAGGATCTTTTCAACCAACTGGGCATTGAAAACCCGGATGTCGTCACCGAAGATTACCTGGAGATGGCAGAAAAAAGGTTCAAATAGAACAGAGGCAGAATGACAGAAAATAACAGAAAAATGAAGATCCTTTTTGCCAGTGCTGAAGCAGCTCCTTTCGCCAAGGTTGGCGGATTAGGAGACGTCGCCGGCGCATTGCCAGCCTCTCTGCTTCGCAACTTCCCCGACCAGGTCGATATTCGTATTATCATGCCTTTTCATGCTGTCGTTAAAACAAAAAACCCACCGATGAAAAAGATCGGTGACTTTTCCTTCCTCGCGAACAGCCGCTTTATAGAATGCCAGCTGTTTATCGCTGACATCGATGGCGTTCCCGTTTATCTGATCGACAATCCCGAGATTAATCACGATTCACCTGTCTATCATGGAGATTGGCAACTAGACGGTCTCAAGTACGCCAGTTTTTCTCTGGCGTTGCTTGAAGCGCTCCGCTTTTTGAACTGGAAGATCGACATTCTACATGCCAACGACTGGCATACCGCCCTGTCCGTTTACGCTTTGACAACCACTTACAAAGATGATCCTTTTTTTAGTGGTATAAAAACCGTCCTTTCAATCCACAATCTGCCTTATAACGGCTGGGGTTCGCAAGATGCGATGAGCATGCTTGGCTTCAGCTCCAGCAGGGACCCTGATTTGCCCGATTGGGCTAAGTTCACACCCTTGCCAATGGGCATATCAGCAGCCGACAAAATCATTACAGTATCGCCAGGTTACGCCCGCGAGATTCTCACGCCGGAATATGGTTGCGGAATTGAGGTTTACCTCCAAAAACATTCAGGTAAGGTAACCGGAATATTGAACGGAATTGACGAGTCACGCTGGGATCCAGCTGAAGATGAGACTCTTTCACATAACTTTTCAGTAGAAAACTTGTCCCAGCGAGTCAATAACAAGCTCGACTTGCAGCGAGCACTCAATTTTGATGTGAACGAGAACGTCCCGCTTCTAACCATCGTCACCCGCCTTTCAGAGCAAAAAGGAGTGCCTGCCATTTTAGAAGCGCTGCCGCGCCTGATTGACCGTGAATGGCAATTCGCGCTCCTGGGTACAGGGAGCCCTGAGTTAGAGACGCAGGTAGGTCAGCTGGCTAAGGCCCACCCAGAGAGGGTAGCCGCTTTTATAAAATATGATGACGTTATCGCCCGTATGCTTTATGCCTCAGGTGATATCTTCCTGATGCCCTCCCTGTATGAGCCCTGTGGTCTTTCGCAAATGTTTGCGATGAGATATGGTAATTTACCCGTCGCGACCGCCACAGGGGGTCTTGCGGACTCCATTCGTGATTATTCTGCCGATCCACAAACTGCCACAGGCTTCCTCTATGCACAGAAAGCTACAGCTGGTCTGGTTCAGGCTGTGAGTTTAGCGCTGGATGTATTCCAGGATAAAAAAGCCTGGCAGGTCATGCAAACAAACGCGATGGCAACTGACTTTTCCTGGGCGACTTCTGCCAGGAAATACCTGGAAATCTACAAGTCATTATAAGGACACCCAATATGCAATCAGATAGAAAATCTGGCATCTTGCTTCACCCAACTGCCTTGCCCGGGCCTGATGGCATTGGCGATCTCGGACCTGAGGCCTACCGCTGGGTCGATTTCTTGAGCAGAAGTGGAACCCAACTGTGGCAGATTCTGCCTCTGGGACCAACAGGTTATGGCGACTCGCCTTACCAATGTTTTTCAGCTTTTGCCGGCAATCCCTTTTTGGTCAGCCCTATCCTGCTTTTGGAAGATGGGCTGCTCAGCAGTACTGACCTGAAAGAACGCCCCTCCTTCCCAATTGATGAAGTTGATTATGGTGCGGCAATTGATTGGAAAACCCATTTGTTAAACACCGCCTTCGATGCTTTCGCAAAAAAGGACGCGTCTAATCTCGCGCCCGAATTTGATCAATTCTGTGAAAGCAAAAAATCTTGGCTTGAAGATTACGCTTTGTTCATGGCAATCAAAGAAATTCAACAACTGCATCCCTGGGTGGATTGGCCTGGTCAGCTCAAGACCAGAGAGCCAGAAGCAATCGAGGGCGCGAAAACGATGCTCGCCGATAAGATCACAAAACACAAGTTTAACCAGTTCCTCTTCTTCAGACAGTGGCTGCGTCTCAAAGCCTTCGCTCAGCATAAAAAGGTCCAAATAGTGGGCGATATGCCCTTCGTGATCTCGATGGACAGTTCTGATGTCTGGGCCAGACCGGACTTGTTTTTGCTCGATGAACAGTTGAACCCGACCTTTGTCGCCGGCGTACCGCCAGATTACTTTTCAGCCACCGGGCAATTGTGGGGCAACCCGCTTTATAATTGGGAAGTTCACCTTTCCACGAATTTCGAATGGTGGGTTTCGCGGCTGGAAGCCACCCTCGAATTGGTGGATATGGTGCGCCTGGACCACTTCAGAGGTTTCGCGGCCGCCTGGCATGTCCCTTATGGAAATACCACTGCCATCGAAGGCGAATGGATCTCGGGACCTGCTGTTGAATTGTTCAACGAATTGAAACAAAATTTTCCCAGCCTGCCAATCATCGCCGAAGACCTGGGTCTCATCACGGAAGATGTCGAATCCCTGCGGGACGACTTCGGCTTACCCGGTATGAAGATACTTCAATTTGGTTTCACAGGCGACCCGGAAGACGATTTTCTTCCTCATCATTATCCGGTTCACTGCTTTGCTTATACGGGCTCTCACGACAATAATACAGCACGAGGCTGGTATGACGATGCCAGTGAGTCGGAACAGCAATTTTGCCGTGATTATCTGCATTTCGAACAGCCAGATGAGGTCGCGGAGGCCATGATCAGGGCTATCTGGCAATCGGTTGCCCGTTACGCGGTTGCGCCTCTTCAGGATTTCCTTGGGTTGGGCTCAGCAACCAGGTTCAATTTGCCGGGTACGACATCTGGAAACTGGAAGTGGAGGATGGCTCCCGAGGTGCTGACGTCCGCCTTGAACAGCAGAATCCGCAAAATGAACTTGCTTTACAGCCGCTTATCGGCGGAAGAGAAAGCCCGCTACACCCAGTGGCTCAACTCGCGTCTGGGGGACGCGGTCAAGCCTCATTAACCTCAGCAGCGCCAGCGCTCAGCGCGATAAATAAACCAATCAATATCAGTATGCCGCCAGCAATTTCGACCGCTGTCGGCAGTTCTTTTAACAAGAGCATCACAAGGATGCTCGAGCCAACCGGCTCGAAGAGCAGTGCCAAAGAAACTGTTCTGGCCGGCAGCAGTTTCAGCGCTTTATTGAATGATGTGTGACCCAAGGTCTGTGGGACCAGTGCCATCAAAATGAAATAAACATAGACGGCAGGTTGATAAGTTTGGAAGCCCTTTTCGATCAGCAGAAGCAAGGCCCCCAATACGACAGCCGCGACCGAATAAACAATACTGACATAAAGCTCCGTGGCCATTTTCTCCGCCAGCTTTCTGCCGACCAACAGGTATCCGGCCACCATCCAGGCGCTCAGCAAAGCAGTAAGTAAGCCTGGCAGCGTGCTTTTTTCTGAATGACTGTTTCCCAGGACCGCAATTAAGATTCCGCCCACCAAGGCAAAAAGGACGCCCGTAAAAAAGCGTTTGGGTACTTTTTCTTTGAGAATCAATGGCGAGAGCAGTCCAACCCACAAGGGCGATGTGGTGGTGAAGATGACCGAGCTGTTGACCGAGACCAGGTCCAATGACCAGGTCCAGAGGGCAAAATGAGCCGCCAGGAGGAGGCCTGAGAGCAGCAGCAAGCCAATCCATTCCCGCTCAATTTTCTGCCCCTGACCGCGTTTCGAGACCAGCAGAATCAGAACCGCGATAATTGCCGAAAAAAGCAGACGATAAAAGGCAATTGCCAGAGGGCTGGCAAAGGGTAAGGTCAGCTTGATCAGAATGGCAGCGGTCGAAACCGCCAGTATTCCAACGACTAATAAGAGATAGGGCGAGTTTTTGCGATCAGTCTTGTCTGTCATTGAAAAAAAGCAGGTATTTTGTCAATACCTGCATACGGTCCTCAAAGAGGTATATCAAGCCAATTTTTCCTGCGCTGTGATGGCTGCGCCAATGATGCCGGCCCTGTTTTCAAGTTCGGCAGGGATGACTTTGGTTTTTATCGTGAAATATTTAGAATATTTGTCAAAGCGCGCGCTGATCCCGCCACCCAGGATAAAAAGATCTGGATTGAGCAAAAATTCATATGCTTTTAATGATTCATTGAAACGCAATGCCCATTGCTTCCAGGTCAATTTTTCACGGGTCTTCACCGCTGCTGAAGAGTATTGCTCAGCGGTTTGTTTACCAATCAGCATGTGACCTAATTCTGTATTCTGAAGCAGATTGCCTTCAACAAACAAAGCCGTCCCAAGCCCCGTTCCCAGCGTCAGGAACATGACTACTGCCGCACTGCGGGCTTCCGCGGAACCAAAACGCATCTCCGCCATACCGGCGGCATCGGCATCATTGAGCACATAAGCTGGGCTGCCAGTCTCGTCTTCAATCATTTTCGCCAGGTTTGCGCCTACCCAATCTTTATGCAGATTGACAGAGGTCCCGATAACACCCTCCTTGACAATGCCAGGAAAACCCGCGCCAATAATTCCAGAATAGTTCAATTTTCTGGCGATTTTTTTAATCGAGCCAACGATTTCTTTAGGCTTATTGGCTTTGCTGTTCTTGAATCGGATTCGCTCGGAGGCAAACTCACCGGATTCAATATCGACCAACGCGCCTTTCGTTGCAGACCCACCGATATCAATACCCAATACGACCATGATTCCTCCTCTATTCACACCCGTTTTCCAGGTGTTCCTCATAAGTTACCGCAAAATTATGTGTCAGGCTGCCATCACATTTCGCCCGAAAGAAATAATAGCCGGTCTGCTCAGGCGCAAAGGCCGCGAGTATGGCCTCACGCCCCGGGCTGCAGATCGGCCCGGGCGGCAAACCCTGAACCTTGTAGGTATTATAGTCGGATTCCACCGCCAAATCATTGAAAGTCAGCGGTGCTTTCCACCATGTCTGCGTCGCGGGATCGAAACCGAGCGCATACTGCACAGTGGGATCAGTTTCCAGCCTCATATCGATAGCAAGACGGTTATAAAAAACAGAAGCAATCAGGGGCATTTCAGTGCTGTCCTGCGTTTCCCGCTGAATAATCGAAGCTAATTTAATCAGTTCGTCGCTCGCCAGGGTCGCGCTTTGAGCGTTGAGCAGCTGAGCGCCCTCCTCGATCACGGTTTGAGTTTTAAGCACAGCTTCGCGCACAAAATCTTCCAGCCTTATAGTAGGTTTGAGGCTGTAAAACCCGGGGTGGAGATAACCTTCCAGCGACCTCGCTTCAGGCAACCCCACAATCTGCGCGATGTCTGCAGGAGCAGCGTAGACGAGATGGAGGAACTCATCTGCTCCAAATTCAAAGCCCAACTGGTCGATCACTGCCGCGATTTCTTCCAGCCGCCAACCCGCGAAAATGGTGAATTGTAAATCCCGATTAGTGCTGTCTGAGATAACCATCGCGATCTGAATGGGGTTTAGCCCGCTTTGAATCGTGTAGGTCCCAGGGCTGAGTGTTCTGTCTTTGCCTTTATAAATCAGAAAATCGCAGATATTGGTGCCCGAAAAAACAAACTGATCACGTTCCAGTTTGCCGCAGACATCCCTGGCGCCGTCACTATTGGTTATTATGAACTTGCGTTCGCTTTGACCTGGGAAGACAACTGGCTGCTGCAAGCCCTCCAGGTTTCTATAAAGACGGATCGAATAACGCAGGTTATTTAGCAAATTGACATTGCCACCTGGCGCGCCGAGCACCTTGCCATTACTATAAACGACGTACATCATGCCCACAACCAGCGTGAGCGCAAGCATAAAGAAGACAACCGCCAGCAGCGGTAGTTTCCCGCGTTTACTGGTCAAGGCTGCCCCGCTTTCTCATCACGGCAACGATTGTCCAGGAAATTTTGCAGAATGATAGCCGCGGCCTGATCATCCATTGCATTTTTGCGTTTCTGCCTGCCCTCACCCCGATCGATCGAAGCTTGCAGAGCTTGTCTGGTTGAATAGGATTCATCCCACGGGATGACCGACAAATCCGTCTGGCTGCGGAGCTCTTCGATAAAGCGGTTCACAGACCTTGCCCGGGGGCCGATATTGCCGTCAGCGTCTAGCGGAAGTCCGACCACAATCGCCTGACAGCCTTCTTGCTGCGCGATCTGAGACACATTAGAAGCATCAACTGGACGAGAGACATGTTTTACGATCCGCAGAGGTCTCGCCAGGATACCAGTCGGGTCGCTCACTGCGACACCGATCCGAACGTTTCCATGGTCAATTCCCAAAAACTTCACAAAACTTCCCGTCTACTTCAGATGGATGCGAATCACTCTTTTACCTTTTTGTTTCAATGCATCAATGTCACCCAAGGCCTGCGCCCGCTGCAGGGTCGCAAAACTCATTCCTTCACCCGGTATATCGAGGTCTGTAAGGCTGTCTTGGGTAAAGGTAATGAAAAGCCCTCCCGGTAGCCCACCTTTGTGCAGTTGACCGGTGGAGTGCAGAAAGCGCGGTCCAAAACCGAGCGTGGTCGCTTTGTTGACTTGATGGAGCAGCTTTGTTCGCAGAGACTGGAGAAATGCTTCATTCTCATTAAGTCGTGGCAAGAAGGCGTTCAACGCAATATATCCGTTCTCTTCAACCAGACTGGCATAGGCAGCCAAAACATCGCTCAAACCGCAGGACTGGTCCAACCCAGGAACAGGCTCCCCGTAAAGCGTAAAACATTCATCTTCAAGCAGTGGCTGTCCATCGTCGAGTCGGCCTTTTTCCTGATATTGGCTGATGCGGTTTTTAGTAATGGTTTTGCTCAACTGAACATTAGGTTGATCAAAAGCATTTACCTTCAGCAGCGCGCAGGCAATGGCGGTCGCATATTCCCAGCGATAAAATTCTTTGGCAATTTGATACGGATCTCTTATAGCGATTTCAATGACAGCATGACCACGATCCTTGAGGGCTGAGACCAGTTCCGCTCTCTCGCCGTTTACCGAAAGGTGGATAAAGAGCCGGTCAGGAGGGTATGCTAAAGTAGCGTAAGGCGGCTCGCCCTCAACCGGGAGAATTCCTTTGCCTTCCTTGCCACTGCTCTCGGCAATCAGTTGCTCCAACCAGGGAACCAGGTGGGCAGCGTAGCTTTCTGCGATGAAGGTGAGTTTATCTTTGCCCGTTCTGGCGGCGCCTCCGAGCAGCAAACCCAAGATGAGGTTGGGATTGGCGTAAGGGGCAACATCTTCGCGACCCTGATCTTCGCTTTCAATGGCCACGCTTAAGAATCGATTCAAATCAACGCCCATCAACACGGCAGGCAGCAATCCGAACCTGGTGAAAACCGAGTAGCGGCCACCAACATCCGGACGGGCATTGAATACTTTACGAAAGCCTTTCGATTCAGCCAAATGCTGCAAAGAAGTGTCCGGGTCTGTGACAGCCACAAAGTTTCTGCCGGGTTGTTCTACTCCCAGTTTTACCAGTTCAGACCAAAAGTACTTCATGGCCGAGAGAGTCTCGCTGGTCCCGCCACTTTTGCTAGATACAATGAAAAGGGTTTTATCTAACTCCACTCCCTCGCAACGGAACAATATCTCCTCCGGACTGGTCGTGTCGATGATCTGCAGGCGCAGTCCTTTTCCGAGTTCGACTGAGGGGGCGATGGTCTGGCTGATCACCTCGGGCGCCAGCGAAGAGCCGCCCATACCCAGCACAAAGGCATCAGTAAAGCCATCCGCGAGCACTTCATCGCGAAACGCTTCCAGTTCGGGGATCAGCGTGAGCTGCCTGGAAGGCAGATCGAGCCAACCAAGACGGTTTCGGATTTCATCAAACCCATGCTCATCATCAGTCCATAGGGTGGGGTCATGGGCGTACAGGCGTCGTACCGCTGCTTCAGCGGCAGCTTGCGTGAGCCAAGGCTCAACCAGATCTGCCAGCCCGTTCAGCCCCTGAAGGAAATTCACTCGCCTTTTCTCGATAATTTCAAGCAGTGAGTTATGCGCCTGCCTGAACTTCTCCACACCCTCGGTTTCCAGCTGTTGTGTGACAGCAGTGAGGTCGATACCTATTTTCTTTAGCAACTCAAAATCCGAAAGAGCTTGCTCAAGGTTCTCGCCGATCGACAAACTCACGCGGCCCCTTTCAAGGAAGGCATCCAGCGTTTTTTGTGGGACGGTATTAATTGTGCCAAACCCAATCAGGTTATCTACGTAGAGAGTATCAGGATAATCCGGATTTTTTGTACCCGTTGATGCCCATAAAGGCTTTTGTGGGTGTGCGCCCCGCTCTTTCAACATCTCAAAACGTAAACCGGAAAAGGCCCGCAGATAAACCTGGTAGGCGAGCCGGGCGCTGGCAATGGCGATTTTGCCCTTGATCTGCTTTGCTTGCAGGGCCATGGTTGCTGTTGAAGCGGTCACAGCGTCCAAAAGCTGGTCCACCGCAACGTCAATCCGGGAGACAAAGAAAGAGGCCGCACCTGCAATTGTATCGATTCGTTCATTGCGGGCCAGACGTTGTTCCAGTCCGCTCAAGTAGGCGTCAATGACTTGCTCATAGCGTTCGAGAGAAAAAATCAGTGTGGTGTTGACATTAATGCCATCAGCAATAAGCGCGGTTATGACTTCCAGTCCCTCGCCTGTCGCTGGAACTTTGATCATCAGGTTCTCGCGATCAATTTCTTTCCATAGTGACCGGCCTTCCTCAATGGATCGTCTGGCATCGTAGGCATAAAAAGGGTTGATTTCGACACTGACAAAGCCATCCTGTCCGTGGTTGTCCCTATAAACTGGCAGAAACAGGTCTGCCGCCTTTTGGATGTCCTCTTTTACCAATTGAGTGTAAATCTGCTCGCCGTTCATGCCCGACCAGGCCATTGCCTGCAGCAGATCGTCATAGGCAGTGCTGTTTTTCAAAGCCGCTTCAAAGATACTTGGGTTCGATGTGACCCCATAAATCTGACCCCCCCTGATCATTCTTTTCATACGCCCATCTCGCAACATCTCTCGTTCAATGTTGTCGTACCAGATTGACTGACCAAGTTCTTTGACTGACTGCGAATTGTTCATCGTTCACCACTTTCCCGTTTGTGCTTTTATACGCTTTAATTGTTAAGAAGAGACTCTCTGTGAAGTCTCTATAAGTGTTTTTATGGTGATAAAATTTTACCATCAACCACAACAGTTTCAGACGAGGCAGGACAAACAATAAGGGAAAGCAATGGAATTAAGAGGCAAAACGGCATTAATCACGGGCGGGGGTATCCGCCTTGGCAGGGCGATTGTTGTCGCCCTGGCGCAACAAGGCTGTAACGTAGCCATTCATTTCAACAGGTCAAAAGACAGTGTCTTGCAAGTCAGACAAGGGGCGCGCAATTTTGGTGTCGAAGCTGAGGCGTTTCAGTTCGATCTGTCAGATTTTTCGGTAGTCGATCAATTGGTGGCAGATGTGAACGGCCAAATGGGCACCATTGACATCCTGATCAACAATGCCGGCAATTACAGGAGGGGAAATGGGCTTAACACCAGCATTGAAGCGCTACAAATTTCTTTTAACGTGAACCTGTTTGCCCCTTGGTGGCTAACTAAGGCTTTCGTAAAACAACTTCCGCCAGATTATTCGGGGAAAATTGTCAACATCTGTGACGCCAACATCTTTCGCACCGCTACCGATCATTTCGCCTACCGCCTCACAAAAAAAGCGCTGTGCGAGATGACCCGCATGTTCGCGCTCGAATTAGCACCGAATATCACCGTCAACGCCATCGCACCCGGCATCATGTTGCCTCTGGCTGGATATGAACATATTGATATGGACAAGGTGGC
Organism: uncultured Anaerolineaceae bacterium; assembly: GCA_964536465.1. Classification (GTDB taxonomy): domain Bacteria; phylum Chloroflexota; class Anaerolineae; order Anaerolineales; family Anaerolineaceae; genus Mesolinea. The sequence goes on along the minus strand of CAZHXQ010000005.1, from coordinate 9,205 downwards.
CGCCAAGAAAATTCCACTCGAGCGGATTGGGTCAGCTGAAATTATTGCCGAGAATGTGCTTCATATCCTCAGGCAAGACTTCATGACAGGCTCGATCATCAGGGTAGATGGCGGCGAACACATTGTGTAAAGGCAGGTTCGAATGGATAAAATTTTGATTACAGGACTGGTCGTCAACGCCGTTATTGGCGTCAATCCCCCTGAGAGGGAATTTCCGCAAGAGTTGCTGCTGGATGTCGAGCTTGGATACCCTCTGCACACTGCTGGTGTCAGTGATTCGATTGATGATTCGATCAGTTATTCTTTAGTGGCAAAACTGGTCAGACAGTGGGCACAAGAGAGTAGTTTTTACACGCTTGAAGCCTTGGCGGCATGCATTATTCAAAAAATATTTGAGGAAACTCCAGCAGACATGGTCAGAATAAAAATTGAAAAAGCCAACTTTGTCAGAAAAACGGCAAAAGTTGGCATTCAAATCGAGCGCTACAGAGGAATTTAACCCCGCAGCATATTTAGGAACTCCATTCTGGTTGCCAGGTTGTTTCTGAAGCCACCCAGCATGGCTGACGTGGTCATGGATGCCTGCTCTTTCTTGATACCACGCATCATCGAGCAGAGGTGCTGTCCTTCTATTACCACACCTACCCCCAGAGGGTGGATCGCGTCCTGGATGAACTGGGCGATTTGCTGGGTCATGCGCTCCTGTACCTGCAATCTATGCGCAAACATGTCTACAATCCTGGGTATCTTCGATAATCCAAGCACCTTTTTGCGCGGGAGATAAGCCACGTGAGCCCGGCCAAAAAAGGGCAGCATATGGTGTTCACACAGGCTAAAATATTCGATATCTTTTACAACCACCATCTCATCGTAATCAACCGTGAATAGCGCGCCGTTGATTAATGAGGTTGGATCTGTCGTGTAGCCCCCCAGGATCTCTTCATAGGCATTGGCTACTCGTTCTGGCGTCCGTAACAGACCTTCTCGTTGTGGGTCCTCCCCAATTGCAGACAGCATCGCGGCTACCTGCTCAATTATTTTTTCCTTGTCTATCGGTTTATAGACTGGTTGCTTTGATTCGTCTTCAGGTTCGCTCATAGTGCCTCACTTTGCGCTTATTGTATAACAAAAAGCAGTCCGTTTGGTTGGACTGCTTTTACAACTTAACCAGCAATGGTTAGATTATCGGGTCGATCAAACCGTAACTGCCATCTCGGCGTCTGTAGAGAACATTCGCGCGATCGTTTTCGACATTGTAGAAAACGAAGAAAGCATCGTGCCCTAGCAGCTGTAACTGTTCCAGCGCTTCTTCTTCGTGCATCGGTTCAAGCGTGAAAGTTTTTCTCCTGACTATTAATGGCGTAACCTCTTCTTCAATTTCCTCGACTGGTTGAAGGGTTTCAGGCTCGCCGCCACGTTTACGCCAGTGTTTGCCTTTGAAACGGCTAATCTGGCGGGTCATTTTATCTACTGTAGCGTCTATTGCCGCGAAGATATTATCCGATCTTTCTTCGGAGCGCAGAATGAAGCCCTTTCCTCGAATGGTAATTTGAGCAATGTAGCGGTCTGACGCATTGCGGGCCGTTTTCGCGTAACTCAAATCAACCCGACACTCCCCAATTTCACTCAAGAAGCGTTCTAATTTACCCACTTTTTTGGTCGCGTAATCTTGAATTCGATCTGTGAGTTCCAGGTCCTTCGTGTAAATGCCTATTTCTAACGCCATAATTAACCTCCTGGGATTTTTATAGATTATACATTATTCGTAATTGTAAAATCAATATACTGATAAATGATTAACTTTTGCGACGGTGAGGCAACATACACACTTCGCCCCAACATGCATCAATTCCGCTGCCGCGGCTTCCATGGTCGCGCCACTGGTAAAGACATCATCAATCAGCAAGATTTTGCGATCTTTCAAAAGAGTCGCCTTGGCAATAAAAGCTTGCCTCACATTTTCTCTGCGCTGATCCTGGTTTAGCCCGACTTGTGAAGAAATCTCATTAATTCTGAGTAAAGCCTCATTTGTGACTGCGATTTTCAGCAGTTTTGCCAAAGGCTCGGCGATTCTCTCGGCCTGATTGTATCCACGTTCGAGTCTTTTTTGCTCTCCGATCGGGATTGGCACGATCAAATCAACCTGCCAATCGGTGCGCTGGTAGACCAACTTTAAGAGCCCTGCCAGGTAACGCCCTATGGTCAGATCGTTTTGATATTTCAAATGATGGATGGCTTTTCGGACAACACCCTCATAATAGGCAAAAGCCCTGTAGCCGGCGTAAGGAAGGGTCCTGCCTGCGCACTGTGGGCATTTGCCTTTCTTGCTTGTAAACGACCCGCAGTAATTGCAGACATCTTTAGGAACAAGTTTGATCTTGCTGAAGCAGTCCGGACAGATGAAAACGCCCTCCTCACCGCATCCTAAACAGGTCGGCGGAAAAAGCCAGTCAAGCGCGGTTTGTGCAAGGTTGTGGGTCTTGTCATACAAATTTGATGCAGACATGTTCATGTTATTGAAGTGTGTTTTGGTAAAAAAGTTGGATGGCGGGCCAGAATATGGTGAAAACAGTAAACAATATCATCAAGACCAGGATGATGATCAGCAAGTATTCCAAAGGTCCCAAACTCTTGCTCGGTCCTGTTCTCATAGGCAAACTCCTTCCTCGGGCAATTATATATCCATTATAATAAACTCACCTGGAATGAAAACCTTATATTTTCTCAGGTGCGACTATTCTTAAGATGTTAGCATACTATAAAGCCTTATTAGAAAAGGAGAAAAATGACTGATATTTATAATATCGTGAGCGAAGATCAGGATCCAATCAAAAAGTTGATTTCGAAAATCCCTGGCTTCAAAGGCTACGTCGAACGCGGCGATCGCCGTATGTCGGATAAAATTTTGCGCGAGGTTGTTGCCAAGCAGTACGAAACTCAATATCAGAGAATCTCTTCTTTGCAACGCGACCTTATCTCCAGCGGCGGTTTGGCCTACATCGACGACCTGGAAAATGCCGCCATTAAAATCCGCCAGTTTATAGACAGGATTAAAACTGCATCCTATGGTTACGCCGGTATCTTCGATGCAATTAAGATTCGCGAAGAAGAACTGGCTGCCATTTATCAATACGACCTCACGCTGTACGAGCACGCTCAAGTCGTCAGCAGCGCAATTGACAACATTGAGGCCTCAATTGGCACGGACGGTCTGCCCGCTTCGATCCGCCATCTCATTGCTGTCTCACAGGAAGTCATTGATGCTTTCAACAAACGTTCCGATGCTCTCAAAGGTATCGCTCTTTAGTCATTGATCTTATAGGAGGATTAACATGGCAAGAATTTTTGATGTCGTTGAATACCCCAGTGAGATGGTCGATGAAATCGTCCATCGTTTTCCGGAAACCGGTGTAGCAGACCTGCGACTTGGCTCTCAGGTGATCGTTCGCGAATCACAAGCAGCGGTATTCTTCCGCGATGGCCGCGCGTTGGATGTCTTAGGCCCAGGCCGGCATACCATAACCACCGCCAACGTCCCCCTTCTCACGGGGTTACTTGGCAAACTCTTCGGTGACCGCACGCCTTTCACCGCGGAAATTTATTTTGTGTCGATGCGGGAGTTTGCTGACCGCAAATGGGGAACACCCCAGCCGATCATTGTACGAAACACTGGCGTCGGCCTGGGTATTTCTTTGCTGCAAGGCTTCGGCACTTACAGTTTTCAGGTCAATGACCCTCAGCAGTTCGTGACACAAATTGTCGGTCAGCTGGGCGGTTACCGCACTTCAGAAATTGAAAACCGATTACGGACCATGCTGCTCTCCCGCTTACAGGACCTCCTTGGTGAAACAACCAGAGATAAGAATGTCCTTGATTTGATCGGTTTGACAGACGAACTCAGTGCCGGTGTACGCGCCAAGGCTCAGGATGATTTCCTGGCAGTAGGCTTGATCCTGAAATCATTCTACATTGGCAATCTGAAACCCTCAGACAAGTCTGCCCAGGAATTGCGCGATATGGGCATGCTCGATATGCAGGTTTACACTCAACTACAGGCTGCTGATGCCATGCGCGACGCTGCCCAAAACCCCTCAGGCGGTGCAGGTCTGACCGCTGGTATTGGTGCCGGTATGGGAGTTGGCAATGTCTTGGCTGGTTCTTTAGCCGGTCTGACGCAGAATCAGCCCTCCCAGACACAGCCAACCGCTCCCTCTGGATCCGCGGCAATGCCGGATGTTATGACCCCCTCTGAAGCCGCTGGTTTCTTGAAAGTTTCTGAGGAAGACGTGCTCGCGGCAATTAACGCCGGGGACCTTAAGGCCCGCAAGATCGGCAGCGCTTTCCGCCTGACCAAAGAAGCACTCCAGGAATATCTGAACGGCTGACATTAGAAAATAAAGCAATTAAAAGGCTGAGCGAAAGATCTCGGCCTTTTGTTGTTATAATCAGTTGGGCATATCCATGAAGCTACAGGAATATCAGGCAAAGTCGATACTCAGAGAGGCAGGCATTCCCTTACCCACCTCCGCACTGGCTACCAATGCGGTGCAGGTAAAGCGGGTCGCCGCCGAAATCGGATATCCGGTTGTCTTGAAGGCCCAGACGCTTGAGCCCGGCAGGGGACGCGCGGGCGGCGTGAGAATCGTTCAAAACGAAGACGAAATCGAGAACGTTAGCAACAAAATTTTCAAATTGGTTCTCAATCAACGCCCGGTGCACTCCATTTTGGTCGAGAAAGCTTTCACCTTTTCGAAAGAATACTACCTGGCGATTACCTCAGACCTGGATGCCGGCACACCTGTGCTCCAGTTGTCTGAAGCTGGTGGCGCCACCTACCTTGAGCCAGAATCTTTTAAAGGTGCGGTGGTAGTCGAACGACATATAGATATCAATTACGGTTTGAAAGATTATCAGATTCGGGAATTGATGGCGAATCTGAGAATCAACCCAACCCTCTGGAAACAGTTCCAACAAATCGCCAAAAAAATGTATGCAGTCTATCGACAGTTTGATGCGACTCTGGTCGAAATTAACTCTCTGGTCGAGAGCACGCAAGACCAGCTCTTTGCGCTGGACGCAAAGATAAATATCGACAACCAGTCACTCTTCAGACAGGGCAGTTTTTGCGAGTCTTTCGAATCCTCCAATTTCAGTTGGGAAGAACGACAAGCGCTGAAATTTGACGTCGATTATCAAAACTTTCCCGGAGATATTGGCTGCATGGTTAATGGCATGGGTCTGGCCTATCTGACACTCGATCAGCTCCTGTCACTCAGTGCCTTACCTTCCGCCATGATCGACATTCACGGCGGTGCCACCAGCACCTCCATTTCTTCTGCCCTGGAAATGCTGTTGGTCAGTCCTCGTACCAAGATTGTAATCATCAATATCTACGGAGGAATGACCCGCTGTGATGAAGTTGCTGAAGGCATCCTCCAGGCACTGGAAGGGAACTTTCCTAAAAAACCGATCTTTATCCGTCTTGAAGGTACAAACGGAGACTCTGTCCTGGAGTCGCTCTTTAGCAATGAAAATCTGACCTTTTTTAGCACTACCGAAGCACTGGCGAATGCAGCGGTTGCCTGGCAGCGGGGAGACGAACAATGAGCATCCTGATCAACGCCGACTCAAGAATAATGGTGCAGGGCATATCAGGGCGCAGAGGACGTTTCCACTCCCTGCAAATGCTTAAGACCGGCAGTCAAATCGTGGGCGGGACTTCACCAGGGAGAGGTGGTGAATGGTGCTTTGAGGGTCGTTTGCCAATTTTTGATACTGTCAGAGAATGTGTTGAAGCCACCAACGCGGATGTCAGCGTGATTTTTGTTCCACCCCATTCCACAGCAGACGCGATTTTGGAGTCGATTGACAACGGTATCAAAACGATCATTTCGATAACGGGATCGATTCCGTTGCAAGATATGATGATAGTCAAATCAGCGCTAAAAAACAGCGATTCTATCCTGGTTGGGCCTAATTCGCCGGGAGTGCTTGTTCCGGGGATCGCCAACGCGGGCATTTTCCCGAGCCACATTGCCCGACAGGGCTCCATTGGAGTAATTTCCCGCTCAGGGACGCTGTGCTACGAGGTTTTAGACACCCTCAAGCAGGCTGACATAGGTGTCAGCACCGCCGTAGGAATTGGGGATGATCCCATTACAGGCATCGATTTCTTAAGCTGCCTGGAATTATTCGATTTTGATCCCCATACAGACAAGATTGTTATAATAGGTGGCCCGGGCGGCGACAACGAGCTGAAGGCAGCCAGTTACATCAGTGAACACGTTACCAAACCTGTGATTGCCTATATTGTCGGTGAAAGGTTGGCAGCCTCTCTTTTACGGCCTTTCTTTTCAAAAAGCGGAACGCGCTCACTGGATTCGTTAGGCAAGAAGACCAGTAGCCTGGCTGAGGCGGGGGTTCTGATGGCAACCGAACTTGCTGAAATTCCATCCCTTCTACACAGATAGAGAGACTGACAAAACCAGAATCAGATAGGTAACCGGCAGAGCAGTTTTCTCACCGGTTTTGGAGCAGTGTAAACTGCCCTGATAATTGTTTCTGTATCAATCCCGATTTAATCAAAAAATGCTGCCTTGAAGCAGCAATTTTTGCAGATAGCATAGTCTACTTGAGCGCTTCGTCAATCGCATTGACTGCGTCGCCCACGGTTTGGATACCTCTGGCGGCTTCATCAGTGATATTGATATCAAACTTCTCGCAGAATCCGTCGATCAGGAAGAACTGATCCATTGAATCTGCTTTCAGATCCTCGATGAAGCGAGTTTCCAGCGTGATATCATCTCCATCTATTTTCATAACGTCCATAACCACAGCTTTGACAGCATCGAATGTATTTTCCATTATCTTTCCTCACAGGTCATTTTGATGTTAAGATTATATCAATACCTTGAAAATCTTACACGAGAGATATAACACACCATGAACGAGCAAGTTACGCAAATATCTGGCAGAAAGGACGAACATCTCCGTATATGCCTTGAAGAGGATGTCAGTTCTGGCCGACCAACCGGATTTGACCAGGTACGGCTGAAAGTGCAAACGCTGCCTGAGATCGACTATGAACAGATCGATACTTCGACCAGGGTTTTTGGAAAAACTTTAAGCGCTCCCCTTTTGATTTCTTCGATGACCGGTGGTTCGGGCAAGACCAGGTATTTCAACCAGCTCCTGGCTCGGGCTGCCGGTGAGTTCGACATCGCAATGGGCGTTGGTTCTCAAAGAGCTGCTCTCGTCCATCAAAACTTGGAGGACAGCTTTGCTGTCGTCAGGCGGGAAGCTCCTAAGGCACTGCTTTTTGCCAATATCGGTGTCGCTCAACTCAACCAGGGATTTGGAGCCGAAGAATGCCAGAGAGCGGTTGACATGCTTGAGGCTGACGCCCTTTTTATCCACCTGAATGCTTTACAGGAAGCCTTGCAACCAGAAGGTAACCGAAATTTCAGCCAGCTGCTGAAAAAAATCGAATCGGTGGCTGCTTCTGTCAGTGTTCCCGTGGTAGCCAAGGAAGTGGGCTGCGGCATCGACCCGCGAACCGCTCACTCGTTGGTTGAAGTCGGGGTGCAGGGTATCGATGTTGCCGGCACCGGAGGGACATCCTGGGCTGCAGTAGAAATGTATCGCCAGTCGGATCCTATTCGCAGATCTCTCTGCCAGACATATTTGGATTGGGGTATTCCAAGCGCTGAGGCTTTGCGGGGATTATCAGATTTGCCTGAAGGCGTTCTGAAGATATCTTCGGGTGGACTGCGCCATGGACTGGATGTGGCGAAATCGATTGCGATGGGCGCCGCGCTTGCAGGTTTTGCCCATAAATTTATCATCGCAGCCAATTCAAGTTACGAAACTTTGAAAGACACCATTCAGTTGATCATCATGGAATTGAAAGTCGCCATGTTTATAAGCGGCGCGCCTGATCTGAAATCACTCTCGTCAAAATTGGAAGAATGATGGTAAACCACTTATGGACTTAATAACCGACGTAAGAGAGAGCTTCGAAGAATACTTTAAAAGCGTTGTCCTGGACCACTGCCCTGCTGAAATTACCGGCTTGAACGAGATGGTTTCTTACCACTTTGGCTGGGATGGCTCCGCAGCAGTGCCCGGAAAAAGGCTGCGCCCCATGTTTTTAATTCTCATCTATGCCTCCCTTGGTGGTGTGCCCGCTGAGGTCTTCCAGGCTGCCAGCGCTCTGGAGGTACTGCATAACTTCACCTTAATTCACGATGACATTCAGGATCAGGGGGAAATACGCCACGGTCACCCGGCCTTATGGACTCAGGTTGGTGTTCCGCTTGCGATCAATGTGGGTGATTACCTCGCCGGGCTCAGTCAGTATCTGATGGGCAAACAACCAGAGGTTTTTCCTCTGCAGGTTCAGCATCAGGCTCTGAATGAGTTTCAGGACGCTTCACTGGAGGTCATCCAGGGACAACAGCTGGATATTCAGCACGAGCATGCAGAGCAAATTAAGCTTGAGGATTACATGGCGATGATAACCCTGAAAACCTCCAGGTTATTTTCGGCTGCATTTTCCATTGGTGCAATCCTGATGGAATATGAAGACCAGTTCACCTGGCAACTAGCCCGAATAGGTCGCGACCTCGGTCTGGGTTTTCAAATCCAGGACGATTATCTTGGAATCTGGGGTAATTCTGATGAGACTGGGAAATCCGTCAGCACAGACCTGCTCACCAGAAAAAAAGCCTACCCGGCTGTGGCAGCAATGGGGAGTTCACAGACATTCCGGCAGCTATGGATACAGGAAAATCAGGCTGAGAATTCATTGTTGGAAGAAATCAAAACTGAACTGGAGCACAGTCAGATCAAACAAAAAACGCTCCAGATTGCCCGCAAGTTTTACCTCGAAGCCCAGACAAACTTAAACCAATTGCTGCCTGCTGAAAATGAGTACACTCAGGTCTTGTTATCGCTGGTGACTTCGATGTTTGCGCCTGTTTTGGCTGATTTTTGATCCTTGATTAACCAGCTGGAGGCTATCAGCCCCAGACCAATCCAGAAATACGGTAGTCCAAAAGTATCCAGGCTAAAGCCTTCTACAATCATCGCGATAACAATTAATTTTCCTACCAATCCCATTGCCTTCAGCAAACCTGGGCTGGAAATCCTGTCCAGATCATCGGCATTACGCCAATGGGTCAACACCCAGGAAGAAAACAGGGCG
>CAZHXQ010000004.1:0-49174 GCA_964536465.1 uncultured Anaerolineaceae bacterium | reverse complement strand
CTTATTAAGGCTGACCTGTGGCATGATTTGAAAGCTTTGCGCCTGTAGACCCAACGTGCTCATCAGGCTGACTGGGGCGCACTCCTCGGTTTCTAACTGCCAGACCAGGTCGAGTTCGGAAGGGCTCTCGAGGAAGTGCTGATCCGCAGCCAAGGTAAGGCTGATAGCGTCTTTACTGAAAAAAGGACCGATGTTCACTCCCCTATTATATATGCTGCTGTTGATTTGACATAAAACCGGGAAGCCTGCTGATATGTTAAAATCGAGGTTAGTGAAGGAAGAGAAAATATGAAAACAAATCAGATGCCTGAAGAAGAAAATCCAACCAACCCCTTGAATGAGGATGCCCAGGAGTGGAGCGAAAGCAACCCCAGCAGCCAACCGGAAACAAAGCCTGATGAGCAGCCCAATGAAGCCGGCCCCGATACTACTGACCCGGGCTCACACTTCTGGGAACTGGATGATTTTCATCTTACTCCCATTAGTCTCGAAGAGTTGAACGGTCAAAATGCCTACACCAACCCCGGCGACGAATTCAAAACCGGTCATTGGGCGATCGAGCCGCCTTCCCCACAAGAAACTCAGGTTTCCGAACCGGTCAGACCGGAAATGGACGGGGATTTTGTTGAGACCATTCCTCCCGAAACCCCGGTCAATCAGCCGCTGGCAGAAGAAATTTTGCCTGAGACTGTCGGCGAGGTTGACCCGCAGGCGACACTACTCAACCCGGTTGCCTTTACACCGGCGATAGCCGAAGTGTCTCACGACACGCAACCTGTGTCGGTGGTCGCCCGCGGCAAGCCAACCCCAGTCTACTCGCGTCCAACCGAGGCTTCCCGGGGCGGCAAAACCCAGCCCACCCCTGTTGGTGGTAAACCCCCGCTCCCCCCTGCCCGAACGAAAAAGAAAAAAGGCTGCCTGGGGCGTGGCGTCCTGATCGCTTTTATTGTTTTACTGTTAGTACTGCTCGTTGGTGGCATTTTTGCCATTTCAAGATATCTGGAAATCGCAAGCACACTCCCTTCGGTGGATGAACTGCAGAATAGAGCTTCGCAGTTTGAAACCACCTATATTCTTGATCGAAACGGGAATATCCTCTACGAAATCGTCGATCCCAACGCGGGCAAGCGCACCTATGTACCGCTCGAGCGCATTTCTCCCTATCTGATCGCGGCGACAATTGCGACCGAAGACAAGGAATACTATAACCATCCAGGTTTTGACCTGATCGCGCTGACACGGGCCTTGTATTCCAACTATACCTCCGGAGAGATAGTCTCAGGCGCGTCGACCATCACGCAGCAGTTAGCGAGGCTGCTTCTGCTGACCGAAGAGCGGTATGACGTCACTTATGAGCGAAAGGCGCGCGAGATCATTCTTTCGGCGGAAATTACCCGCCGTTACACCAAGGAACAGGTGCTCGAGCTGTATCTCAACGAAATTTTCTATGGCAATCTCTCTTACGGGGTGGAAGCCGCATCCGCAACCTATTTCAACACTACGGCTGCTGACCTGAATTTATGGCAATCAGCCTTCCTGGCTGGCATTCCCCAGGCGCCAGCTGTTTATGATGTCTACAATAACCGTGAGGCAACCATAAATCGCTTCAAAACGGTTTTGGTGCTGATGTATAAGTTGAGCAACGAAACTGGTTGTATTCATATCGGCGAAAACCTGGAACCAGTCTGTGTTGACGCCATCCAGACCATTGAAGCCTCAGACGCGCTTGAAAGTTATGAGTTTACCAAGCGCGATATCGGCATGCAATTTCCTCATTGGGTGGTGTTTGTTCAATCGCTACTGGAGTCACAGTTTGACGCTCAGACAATTTATCGATCGGGCTTTACGGTTTACACGACCATTGACCCCGACATGCAGCGCGAAGCTGAACAGGCGGTCAAAGATCAGCTGGCACAAATGGCAGGGAAAAATGCCACCAATGGCGCAGCCCTGGTCATGAACCCCTCTAATGGAGAGATCCTCTCGATGGTCGGTTCGGCAGATTTCCATAATGCCGCTATCAGCGGTCAGGTTAATATGGCGCTTACCCATACCCGTCAACCTGGTTCTGCCATCAAACCGCTTACCTATCTTGCCGCCTTTGAAAAGGATTGGAATCCTTCGACACTGATTTGGGATGTCCCCACTAAGTTCAGACCTTCCACCGACCCGTTTGACACCAGCCCTGATTACGAACCCATCAACTATGACGGACGTTTTCATGGACCGCAGCTGGTCAGAGATGCTCTGGCAAATTCTTATAATATCCCCGCAGTCAAAGCGCTGGAATACGTGGGCATTTATGACGACCCGGCCACACCTCAGCAGGATGGCTTTATCAACTTTGCCCGACGTTTGGGGATCACCTCCCTCAACCGGCCAGATTACGGTCTTTCGCTGACACTGGGCGGCGGGGAGGTCAGTTTGCTTGAATTGACCGGCGCTTTTCAGGTGCTTGCCAATGAAGGAAGAAGGGTCGCACCGGTTGCGATCACTAAAGTGGTCGATCACCAGGGAAATGTGCTTTTCGAATACCAGCCGCCAGCAGGCGACCAGGTTGTCCGCAGTGCTCACACCTACCTGATATCTTCGATCCTTTCCGATCCAGTCGCTCGAGCACCAATGTTTGGGATCAATTCGATTTTGAATTTGCCCTTCCCGTCCGCAGCCAAAACCGGTACCACCAATGACTTTCGCGACAACTGGACCTTGGGCTATACCCCCGATCTGGTTGTGGGTGTTTGGGTTGGAAATGCCGACTACACGCCAATGGTCAATACCACTGGTGTCGAAGGAGCTGCGCCAATCTGGGCCAGAATCATGAAAGCAGGCATCAACCGCTATAACGGCGGTGTTGCCACCCCGTTCCCGCGCCCATCAGATGTCGTTGACTACACAATCTGCACTGTCTCCGGCGCGCAGCCCAGCGAGTATTGCCCCTCGCATAAGACCGAGATCTTCGCCTCAGACCAGCCGCCTCTGCCGGCCGATCAGGATCTCTGGTTGAAAACCTCAATCGACTCCTGGACAAACCTGCAGGCTTCCCCAGCCTGTGCTGAGTTCGCTAAAGAAGCGCTTACCATCAATGTCGAAGATGAATCCGCGATTGACTGGTTGGGCACGCAACCCGGGCGGGACTGGGCCCGAAATAATGGATTTCCAGATCCACTGGTGATTAAACCAGAAAGAGAATGCCGTCTGGACGATCCTCGTCCCATTATCGAATTAATTGGCGTCAGTGAAAACGGCACTATTAAGGAAAGCCCCTTTGTGATCGCCGGAGTGATCGACGCGACCGCAAACTTCAAACAGTTCAAGATTCATTGGGGTAAAGGACCAGACCCAAACGAGTGGTACCCCCTCACTCCGGACTGGATCACGCGTCCGGTCACTTCAGCAGCCGAAATTCTGACTTGGGATATGGAAGATATTGATGCCGATGTCATCACGCTGCGGGTCACACTGCACTCCACCATTAACACAGAAGTACAGAAAAAATGGGTAATGAGGGTTGAGGTTCCCACACCCACGCCCACGCAGACGCCCACGGTGACCATGACGCCGACCATGACGGCAACCTTGCCTCCTGAACCTACCGCGACTCCGACTCCGCCTCCCGCCCCTACAGCGACTTCAACGCCGCCTGCGGTTGAACCTACAGCAGAGCCATAAGAACTGTCAATGCTATCGGGTTGAGATCAGGCAAGCGGGAAGCAAAATGCGCGGCTAAAACAGTGCCAGTTGTGAGCTGTGATATTCCGGAGGATCGCCGCTGATCTGGGAATTGAAGAGCTCGCGGTTCAACAGTGGGTTGCCAGCGAGGTTGCGCAGTTGGCGAAATTTCACCAGCTGCCAGTCATCGCCATTGAGCATGCGCAGATTTGGGTCACGCTTGAGTTTGTAGGCAATCAGATTCGAGCGGCTTCCCGGAAGTACAATAACCTTGCGGCCGGGCAAATGCAGGTTCGGGCTCATAACTGTTGTTATCTGAGCATTTGTAATGGGGAAGAAGTGGAATAAAGCTGACCCAGAAGGATCCAGCCATACAATCCGATCGGGGTGCGTCTCGCTGCGATAAGCGAGCGTGTCGGCGATGTTTACCAGAAGGGAGCGGATTTCTTTCAAGTCTGCCGCGCGTTTTAGAGCAGCTTCGCTGGTAAGGATGCGGTAGTTCGTGCCGTTTTCTTCTTTTTCTTCCTGCGCGTAGGATTCGATCACCATTTGAACCAGCTCATCCGGCGGGGTCAGAACCCCACCCAGGCGGTCATAAAGGGTGCTGAATAATTCATCGTAGGTCAGCGAAAGTTCGGTTTGCAACTGGTCGACTACAATTTTTTCGGTTAAGTCCGCCATACTGGTCAAATTGCCTTCGGGCCTGGCCAGCCAGTACAATCCGGATTCCGGTGTCAGTCCGGGGTTGAAGCGCTGAAAGACGCTGGGGTCATTTAGAGCTGAGGCGAATTCTGTCTCGAGGTCATTTAGTGTCTCACCGGTTCTGAGCCTGCTATCGAGATTCCCGGCTGCCAGTTGATTAGTAACCACAAACGTGAGCAGCCTCAGCCAGTGCGCTGGTTCACCCAACTGGCTTAGAACGCGCTGTCCACTGCTTTTAATGCTGACTTGCTGCTTGGGATCAACGAATACCTGTTGAGAAGGTGCTGGCAAATGCCAGACAGATTGCAGAGTTTCATTGTCGCCATCGATAGCAGCAGAATGCAGCTTCAGTCCAGCGCTTTTTGCTCCCAAAGTACCCGCGAGCAAAAAGAGCGTATCCAGTTCACTGGTTAACAATAATATCGGGAGATCCTGTTCAATTAACCCGGGCAGCTGCGTCAGCACTTTTTTCAGAGCGACGCTGTGCCAGGTCCAGTCGTAACGCTGTTTCAGCAGGCTGTTTCGCAGGGTCTTGACCCCAGCTTTGCCCCAGAGCCAGCCGCTCCACAAGCCAGAAAGATTCCACCAGGCCTGATTTCGTCTCGGCAGTGAGGTCTGCACCAGACTGATTAATCCGGCTTCAGGCGCTTCTGCCAATTCACGCAGGCGGCCCTCAAACAGGCTGATCCCACCCGAGGGGGGCACGCGCCTGGGCCATTCGCGCAGGGTCACCTCGTTATCTGGTTGAGCCCAAAGCGTAGCAGAACTCACGAAAGCCCTCCATACGTTCGCTTCCTGATACATCGGGGGGCGAATTAACTGTTTGGGGCGGTTTTTCCCCCTGGGCCAAATCCAAAGTTGATTTGCCTGGTCAGCAGCTGTCAACCACAGAGCCTTCAAAACCCGCATCTGCTGTGGGTCGAGGCTGCTGGTTTCGATTTTATTAAGCAGGATTTGCAGAGCCACCAACGCGCGGGGACTGTAGTAGGAGATGACCTCTTCCATCACCCGTCTCAGCGGAGGGTCCTGACCGGCGACTTTTTCCAAGATCTGCGAACGAGTCAGCGCGTAAGAAGGGGTCTTGCCGAGGCTTTCCAGTAAGGCTGGTGTCAGCTCGATTTCGCCGCTGAGGCCACATTCCGTGCAGGCACCTATCGCAAGGTGAGGTTGATCACCATCTTCCTCCCAGATAAAAGTGTCGACCTCAAATTTTGTGCCAGCCTGACACTCCGGATTCGGACAGTCCATTCCGTAGAAGTTTTCCAGGTAGTCTTCAAGGGTTGAGCCGTCCCTCATACGGTTTTGGTTCAACCGCAGCAGGGCCTGTTCGATTAGTTCGCGGCTGGGAGCGCTGGCAAGCATCCTTAGCGTGAGGGCGGCTATCGGGTTGTTGGCAGAGACTAAAACACGGTAGCCGGCCCGCGCTAATTCCAGCGTGGTGAAAGGGTTTTGCCCAAATGGGTCGAGCAGGTAGGATCCCGGAGGGACATATTTGCTGACCCAATTGCTGACCATACCCTTCTGATAAGGAGGGAAATAGCGTTCCAGCGGCAAGGAGCGCACCGATCGTAAACTCGGTTCAGCGCCCCTCACCCAGGCAGCAGTAGTGAAATCAGGCCAACGTGATCTGACCAGCGATTAACTCCTATTCCGATCTCGAGATGAGGATCGCAAAACCGTAGGCAGGAAGATGTAAATTGTCTTCAACCATCTGGCTGGTTAAGGGTTCATTACCCGCATATAATAACTCCCATTTGTTGAAATCGTCTGTCGGCAACTGATAATTGGCAATTTCCGCGGAGAAATTCAGCACGATCAGCATTTTTTCATCGCCAAATGTCCGCTGGTAGATTAAAAGATCGGGGTCATCAGCCTGTATCAGTTCAATGCTGCCAGCATTCAGAGCGGGGTGTGCTTTGCGCAGCGCAATCAACTCTTTGTAAAAGGTGAGCATGGATGCCGGCGATCCACTCTGAGAGGCGACATTACGGACTTGGTAGTCTTTGTTTACAGGCAGCCAGGGTTCCCCGGTGGTGAAACCGGCATTCGGTTGGGCACTCCACTGCATGGGAGAACGGCAGCCATCGCGCCCCTTGTAAAAGGGCCAGTAATGCTTGCCAAAGGGGTCTTGAATTTGAGCGCGGGTCAGGCTAATATCGCGCATCCCAATCTCTTCCCCGTAATATAAATATGGCGTTCCCCGCACGGTCAACTGCATGGCCAGCAGTAGTTTTGGGATTGCATCACTGTCACCTTTGGCAAAACGGGTGGTTGAACGGGAGGTGTCGTGGTTGTTAAAGAAGTAGTTTGGCCAGGCATCCTCCCCGTGCAGGGCATCCCAATATTGAATCGCTTTGCCGTATGCTTTGGCACTTAAAGGCGCGTTGGAAAAAGCATAATCGAAACCGGCGTGAAGTCTGTTGGGTCCGATATAGGTACGGGCCTGGGCAGAATCCACCAGAAAGGTTTCGCCGACGACATAGCGCTCAGGGTAACTGTCCATGATCTTACGAATGTCCTCAACCACCTCGATCATTTCGGGCTGGTTGCTGTCATATATGTGATCATAGGCATCAAATTTTCGCACCAACTTGCGAATACTGAACCCTTCGCTTGGGGGGTTGTCGCGAAAATGTTCGTCCTGATAGTAATTATTGAAAACATCCAGCCTGAAGCCATCTACACCCTTATCCAACCAATAACGGAAGACATCCAGCATGGTGGAACGTACCTCGGGGTTGCGCCAATTCAAATCGGGCTGGTGTTTATTAAACATATGATAGTAATATTTGCCTAAATTCTCATCAAATTCCCATGCACTGCCTCCGAAATTCGAAAGCCAGTTGTTGGGAACTCCTCCGTCTGGCGCCGGGTCACGCCAAATATACCAGTCGTGATAGGGGTTATCCACCGATTTACGCGACTCCTGGAACCAGCGGTGCTGGTCTGAGCTGTGGCTGAGCACCAGGTCCATTATGATATGCAGGTCGCGTTTATGTGCTTCCTGAAGGAGGTGTTCAAAGTCCTGCAGATTTCCATATTTGGGGTCGATTGTGTGGTAATCGGCTACATCGTAACCAAAGTCCACATCTGGCGAAGGGTTGATGGGGGAGAGCCAGATACCGTCAATACCCAAATCCTGCAAGTAATCAAGGCGTTGACTGATTCCAGCCAGGTCACCGATCCCATCGCCGTTTGTATCCTGAAAAGAGCGGGGATAGATCTGGTAGATGATCCCGTTCTTCCACCACAATTTGTTTTCTGTCATCATGACCTCCACTTCATGGGATATGTGTTTAGTATGTGTATTTATAATTTGATTTTACTCGATGGAATGAGAATAACAAGCATCGGGTAAACCTTTCCTTTTTGGTAAGGATGTTGGTCACCATATTTAGGTCGACGAGATTCGGGTCAGACCTTATCTGCCTTCACCAGCAGCGGTATCGACCTCCTCACAATTTCAGCATAAAAATGACTTGATTTCTGACCCCCAATGTGTTATTATTTTGTTGTTAGTCAGTTAAATACTTTTCGATCCGAAAAGTGGGCAGAGGTCCACTTTTTTATTTAGAACTGAGCACTTTTATTTTGGAGAAAGAACGACATGAAAAGCGAATTTGCATTAGCCTTCAACGAAGTCCTGGAGGATAAAGGTTTACCACGGGAAGTAATCCTGGCCGCCCTCGAATCGGCCATGGTTTCTGCCTATCGTAAGACCGTTGGCTCTTCTGCTGCCCAGGATGTTCAGGTAGAAATGGACTTTGACACAGGCAATGTCAGCGTATTTGTGGAAAAAGAGGTTTCGGACAGCATCACCGACTATCGTACCGAGGTCTTGCTGGAAGACGCCCGCAAGGTCCATCCCGATTGCGAAATCGGGGATCTGGTGATGGTTGAATCGACCCCTGAGAATTTCGGTCGGATAGCGGCACAGACTGCCCGCCAGGCCATTCAGCAGCGGATCCGCGATGCCGAAAAGCAGCGCCAATATGAACATTTCATCAAGCAGGTAGGTGAGATTACCAGCGGTATCGTCCAGGCAGTTAATTCCCGCCAGGCAACCATCGGTCTCGATCTAAAGGCTGAAGGGACCATGCAAAGAAAAGAGATGATCCCCAGCGAGCGTTTCCGCATTCATGACCGCATCCGCGCTTTCGTGGTCAGTGTCGAAGATACTCCCAGAGGTCTTCAGATTGAACTTTCACGCGCTCACCGCAATTTTTTACGCCGATTGCTTGAGAATGAAGTCCCTGAAATTTATCACGGCATTGTCGAGATCCGCTCAATTGCCCGCGAACCTGGTCAGCGTGCCAAAGTGGCAGTCTCGGCCACGCAGCAGGGCATCGACCCTGTAGGCGCCTGTGTCGGTCAGCGGGGAGTTCGCATCCAGGCGATCGTGCGTGAACTGCACGACGAAAAAATTGACGTAATTGAATGGAACCCGGACACGGCTGTTTACATCAGTAAAGCGATCAGCCCAGCCAGGGTTATCGGAGTTTACCTGAACCCATCTATCACCGAACATAAGACGGCGACTGTAGTGGTGCCTGAAGATCAGCTGAGCCTGGCAATTGGACGGGAAGGTCAAAATGCCCGTCTGGCAGCCAAACTGACCGGCTGGCGAATCGACATTATGAGTGTTTCCGAGGCGGCGGCTAAAGCGCTGCTGAAGTTACGCGAAGACAGCAGCCTGGCAGAATTAGCTAAAACAGAAGCCGACACGATGGCCCGCGTCGAAGAGCTGCTTCATGCCAAATCTGAGGGTCGCGTTCTCAGCCTGGACGACAGTGCTTTGATTGGTCGTTTTGTCGATCGGGTGGAACGACGTGGGGAGGCTGACCGGAAGGAAGAAGTTGATGCCCACATGGCTGAACTCAAGGCCATCCGGGAAAGCATTGATCCTCGGGCTTTCGACATCTCAATTTATGATGTGCCCGGAATCAAAGAGCACGTCCTGGTGATTCTGCAAGAGAACAACCTGGAAACCTTTGGCGACTTGATTTTTGCGGTTCGCACCGACCCGGATGCAATTTTAGCCTTCAATGGTATCGGTCCAAAGTACTATGAAGAAATCCTTGAAGCTGTCAACAGTTACAAATTCCCGGCGATGGAAGTTGAGGAAGCAGCCGAAGGCGTTGAAGAGAGCGCTGTGGAAGCGCCCACACAGGCGGCAGTGGCTGAAGTCGAAGCGGTGGAAGAGATGGCTGCGGTGGAAGCCGAAGCAGAGCCCGTTCAAGAGGCAACTCAGAAAGAACCTGAACTGGAATCAGCGCAGGTTGAAACTGAACAGGTCGAGGCTGAAAGTGAGGACTCCGAGGAGAAAAGCTTTGAAGAACTCTTCCGGTTAGACACCATGCTGCGCGACAAGACCATCCCCGTCGATGATGAAGAACATGGACAAATGATGCCCTCTAAGAAGAAGGGCAAGAAACGCCGTGGTTACACGGTTGAATACGACCCGGACCAGGACACTGACGTTGTGCGTTACAAGCACCGTAAAAGTGATGAGGAATGGGAAAATTGGTAAAAAACACCGCCGCCACCAGGGTTGACCTGGTTCAGCGGTGATTAAGCCCAGCAATGGGTTTAAGATGAGAAAACGCTTTTGATAGAGAAAGCATTAAGGTGGCAGCAAAAAACAAACCTAAACCCAAGCACATACCTCAACGGACCTGTGTAGGCTGTCGCGAAGTTCTGCCAAAACGGAACCTCGTCCGGCTGGTCAGGACCGAAGAGGGTGTTAAGATCGACCTTAGTGGCAGGCTGCCTGGTCGTGGAGCTTATCTGCACGACCAAAAGAGCTGCTGGATCAAAGGGTTAAAAGGATCATTGGCAAAAGCGTTACGGATAACGATTCAGGAGCAAGACCTGGCCAGATTACGGACTTATATGGAAGACCTGCCTGAAGGGACTTCAGCGGATGAAGACCTCCGGACAGGTAGCACTTCTGATAAGGATCACACAATGGCCTGATTGTCAGCCGACAGTTTGCTCATAATACCGTTACCGTTTTGTAAGGGGATTGCTGCGATATCATAAGGAGGTATTAATGGGCAATAAAGAAAACAAAATCATCCAGTTACCGTATAGTATTACTGTGCGCGAGTTAGCCAGCATGCTGGACGACAGCGCAGTTCAGGTTATAAAAATCCTGATGTCGAATGGCGTCATGGCCAGCATCAATCAGACAATCGATTTTGATACTGCCGCTGTGGTCGCAACCGAGTTGGGATTCGACCCTCAACTTGAACAGGAAGAAGAAAAAGTTGAAGAATTAGGCGAAATTCCGCTCTGGCGTCGCGTGATTCTGGATGAAGACGCAGAAAAACTTAGCCCTCGTCCACCAGTTGTGACAATTTTGGGGCATGTTGATCATGGTAAGACCACGCTGTTAGACGCGATTCGTAATACCAACGTCGCCGGCGGTGAGGTTGGCGGGATCACGCAGCATATCGGCGCGCATCAGATTATCCATAACGGCCGCCCACTCACTTTTCTGGACACACCCGGTCATGCCGCCTTCTCGTCCATGAGGGCCCGAGGCGCACAGGGAGCAGATATTGTCGTGCTGGTTGTTGCCGCGGACGATGGCGTTCAGCCGCAAACTCGCGAAGCTACCAATCATGCCAAGGCTGCCCAGGTCCCCATCATCGTCGCATTAAATAAAATCGATAAGGCTGCCGCAAACCAAGACCGCGTCAAAAGGCAGCTTGCCGAGATCGGCCTTCAACCCGACGAATGGGAAGGCGATACTTTTGTTGTGCCTGTTTCAGCCAGAGACCAGACAGGTTTGGACGATCTTTTGGAAACGATTCTCCTTGTCGCCGATAACCTGACGATTAAAGCCAATCCAAAGGGGCCCTGCATTGGCACCGTGGTAGAAGCACGGCTCGAAAAGGGTCGAGGTCCTTTGGCTACCCTGCTGGTGCAAAATGGCACGCTCAAAGTGGGCGATGTCGTGGTTGCTGGAGAAGCAGTTGGCAAAATTAAAGCCATGTTTGATCAACGTCAAAAGCGCGTCAACAAAGCCTCTCCATCCACACCAGTTTTGGTGATGGGGTTGAACACGCTTCCCGAAGCTGGTGATCTGTTCCAGGTGGTCGCTAACGAAAAGGAAGGCCGGGCAATGGTGGCAAAACGCATTGAAGAGCGTGAAGCCAAAAAATATGTCAAGAGAGCGACTTTGGAAGAACTGTTCGATCGTTACAAATCTGGAGAAGCCAAAGAATTACGCCTGATCCTCAAGGCGGATGTTCAGGGGTCACTCGAGCCAATTACGAACGAGCTTGAGAAGGTGAGCAAGCAGCAAAAAGATATTTCTATAAAGGTTTTACATGCTGAGACCGGAAATATCACAGAAAGTGATATTATGTTGGCAGCCGCCTCAGATGCGGTTGTGATGGGTTTTGATGTCAATACTGACCAGGGTGCCCGTCGCCTGGCGGATACAGAGGGCGTTTCGATCCGTTTGTACAATATCATCTACCGATTGGTGGAGGACGTGGAAAAAGCACTCAGGGGTCTGCTTGAACCCGAATTGGTGGAACGCGTGATCGGTAAGGCAACCGTGCTGGCAACCTTTAAGGTTTCCAAAGGCGGAAACGCTGCTGGCTGCCGGATTCTGGAAGGTGAATTCCGCCGGAATGCTGCCGTGCGGGTTATTCGGGATGGTCAAGAATTGGTCAAAACGGAAGTGTCTTCGCTGCGACGTGAGAAAGAGGATGTCCGTGAAGTCCGTCAGGGTATGGAGTGCGGCATCACCTTAAAGAATTTTGAAGATTTTGAAGTCGGTGATCTGTTAGAATGTGTGATTACTGAGAAGTTCGGCGGTTAATTCCGTCAGTAGAGGAGCAACTATGCCTTCAAGTCTAAGAATGAAGAGAATCAATGACCGGATGAAAGAGATCTTGTCGCTCACTCTTCTATCAAAAATTGAAGACCCGCGTTTGCAAGGGGTCTCTGTGACGGACGTCAGGGTGGATCGCGAGCTCGATTTCGCCAATATTTATGTTTCTGCCATCGAAGGTCAGGAGCGGGCCGAAGAGGTTCTCAGCGCGCTGCGCCATGCCAAAGGCTTCCTGCGATTTGAAATCTCACAAGAGATCGATTTGCGTATAACGCCCAGACTGCGCTTTTTCTGGGATCCTACCCCAGAAAAGGCAGCCCGCATCGATGACTTGCTGACACAATGGCAAAATGAGGAACATCCTCAGATGGATAATGCGGACGTTGAAGACCTCGATGAGGACTATGACGTTGATCAGGAAGAAGAAGACTTCGATGAAGTCCCGGAAGACGATTACCTGGCTGATGAGGAAGATGAACAGGTATGAATCAAGTTTTGTCAACTGATGGCATCATAAAGATGCAAATAAAAAACGCCAAAAAGTTCGTTATTGTTTCGCACATTCGACCCGACGGTGACGCTGTTGGCAGCATGCTCGCTTTTGGGAATGCTCTGCGTGAAGCCGGCAAAGAAGTGCAGTGCGTTTTGCAAGATGGCGTTGCTGAACGGTACCTTTTTTTGCCTGGAGCAGCGCAAGTCTCGACTGCTGTCAGCCCTGCCTACGACTATATGATTGTTGTGGACAGCGCAGATCGCCACAGGGTCGGCAATGTGTTGGACGGGCTGCCTAAGCCCGATCTGGTGGTCGATCACCATAAGACCCACATCAATTTTGGCGAAATCGATTATGTTGAGGAAGAGTCTGAGGCAACCGCGCTGGTCTTGTCAGAAAAACTGTCCGATTGGGGCTTGGCTGTAAATAAGGACACAGCCACCTGTCTGATGGTGGGTTTACTGGCAGACACGCTGGGTTTTCGCACCAACAACACCACCCCCAAAGCTCTGCGGACTGCAGCTGACCTGATGGAAAAGGGAGTTGACCTGGTCAAGGTTTATCATCAAACCTTGAGTATGCGGACGCTTCCTGAGATTCGCTACTGGGGGCAGGGTCTGACCAAATTGAGGTTCAATGACGGTGTTTTGTTCTCAACCTTGACGCTTGATGATAGAATCGTAGCTGGCTATCCGGAAAATGATGACGCAGACTTGATTAACACACTGACGGTTGTGCCAGAGGCTTTGATTTCGATATTGTTTATCGAGCAGCCCAATGAGTCTGTAAAAGTCAGCTGGCGTTCGGTCAAAGGTCTGGATGTGTCCGAGATTGCTAACAGTTTTGGCGGAGGTGGTCATGCCTCAGCGGCAGGCGCCGACATTCAGGGTAAACTGGAAGAGGTTAAGGAAAAAGTATTGAGCGCGACTCATCACTATATTAAAATCAAGGGGAATGTTTAGAAGAGGAATAATGGATCTAAATCAAGAGCCCCAGGGAAGCTTAAGCAATAAAGTTTCTGGTGTATTAATTGTTGACAAACCGGTAGGAATGACTTCGCACGATGTCGTTCAATTTGTCCGGCGAGGCACGGGCATTAAACGCGCTGGGCATACTGGTACGTTAGACCCGCGCGCCTCAGGAGTTTTGGTAGTTTTGGTGGGGCCGGCCGTTCGTTTGAGCGAGTTTGTGTCAGCGTCCAATAAACGCTATCAGGCTATCATCAAATTTGGCGTGACGACCAGCACCTTCGACTCTGAAGGCGAGGTTACCAGCCGTCGCCCGGTTGACATCAGCTACGAAGAACTCGAGCAAGCGATGGAAGGTTTTATCGGAGAGGTTGAACAAACTCCTCCGATCTATTCCGCAATAAAAATTCAAGGAAAAAGAGCCTATGAACTTGCCCGTGAAGGCAAGGAAGTAGAAATGGAACCTCGTACTGTCACGGTGCACAGTCTGGAATTGCTAGACTGGGACCCGCCAGAGGCTGTCATTGACATTCAATGTTCATCCGGCACCTACGTGCGCTCTTTCGCGTCGGACCTGGGCGAAAAACTGGGTTCAGGCGCCACGCTCATCGGTTTACGTCGCACGATAAACGGTCAGTTTAGCTTGCGGGATGCAGTTTCTATGCGCCGACTGGAAGAGGCTTTCGAGAATGGCGATTGGTACAGGTACCTCCTTCCAGCTGCTGATGCACTGAGTGATTGGCATACCATTGTGCTCGAGCCAGAGCAGATTGATGAAGTCAGCCACGGTCACCGTGTGCCAGCTGAGCCCGATATGGAAGAAGGTCTGATGGCAAGAGCGATCGGCGAAGACGGGGAACTGGTTGCGCTGATGGAATACGACGCGCAGACGCAGGAATGGCAGCCGCGCAAAGTGTTTAGCAACTGATGTGAATCAGATCGAAACACCCCGCCTTTCAAGTTAAGGACGGGGTGTTTTCAAAAAGAGGGTAAACAGTGACCATAGAGATAAATGACTGGCCCGAAACTCCGCTTGAACCAGCCTGGATAACGATTGGTAATTTCGATGGTGTACATTTAGGTCACCAGACCCTGATTGCCAACCTGATAGCCCATGCCCGCCAGGATAATGCGCTCGCTGCGGCAATCACCTTTTGGCCTCATCCGCGGGCATATTTCACGCAGCTGGTTGAAGGTCACTACTTAAATGACCGTGCTGAAAAGAGACGACTCCTCGAAAAGACCGGATTGGATGTGGTCATCAACCTGCCGTTCAACCAACAGCTGGCTGACCTCGACGCCAAACAATTTTTTGACAGGCTCAACTCTCAAATCCCTTTGCTGGGTTTGCTGGTTGGGGAAAACTTTGCTCTGGGGAAGAACAGGCAAGGAACGGGTGAGGCACTACAATGTGTCTGTTCTCAGATCGGTATGCCTTGCCTACACATGCCCCCGGTGCTGCTGGATGGAGAGGTGGTGTCTTCCCAGCGAATCCGTACGGCCTTGGACGCTGGCCAGGTCGATCAGGCTGCCAGGCTGCTGGGAAGACCCTATGTGCTATCAGGATTAGTTGCTCCTGGCAAACGGCAAGGCTCCAAACTCGGATTCCCCACGGCTAACCTCTACTTCGATCTGCAACGAAAACTCCCCCGTTATGGCGTCTATGCCACACTGGTCGATGTTGATGGTCAATCTGTCATGGGTGTCACCAGCGTCGGCATCCGACCCACCTTTGATGACGGTAACTTCCCCAGTGTCGAGACGCTCCTGCTCGACTTTGACAAAGACATTTACGGCAGTCTCATTCACGTGCGATTCATAAGTTTCATGAGAGATGAGCTTAAGTATGAGCACATCTCAGACCTGGTGGATCAGATTGAGGAAGACAAGGCCGAAGCCCGGAGGATACTTGATGGCAGAATTTAAGCGCAGAATCTATCGATTGAGCCCCCGTAACTTGAGCGCCGAGACGATTGCGGTCACTTTTGCAAAGACCTCACGCTCGCCCGAACCCTTTGATCAGATTGCCGCCGAACTGGACGAAGAGCAGAGCACCGAGTTCAGTGAAAAATGGATCGTTGGTTACGGTCACAGCAGCGTCGCAGAACATGCAGTCTTACATCTGGCGTTGGAAAACGTCTCGCGGCTGGCAATTGAGACCATTGAAGGAAACCGCCTGGCGTCCTACACTGAGAAATCGACCCGCTATCAGCAGTGGGACTCAAGCGCTTTTGTGACCCCGCCAGAAATTCACCACAGCCCCTTTGCCAAAGCCTACCAGGAACAGCTCTCCCGCCTTTTCGTTACCTATGCCGAGATTCTGGAGGGGCTTGTGCCCTGGGGTCAGGCACAGACCGAGCGTAAAGAAAATGAATCGCAGAGAGCCTGGCAAAATCGTTCAAGACTCAAGGCGGTTGATGTGGCTCGCTTCGTTCTGCCGGCTGCTTCGATGGCGAATGTGGGATTGACCATCAACGCCCGCAGCCTGGAATATGCTATCCGCAAGATGCTTTCTTCTGACTTGATGGAGGTGCGTCTGATTGGCGAGGAGGTCAAACGCGTTGCCACCCAGGAATTACCCACACTGGTAAAGTATGCCGAACCGATTGCGTATCTGCCGGAGGTAACAAAATATTTCCGCGAGATATCCTCCAATTTTACGAGTTCCAGCCACGAACCTTTCCAACTGATCGACTCTGACCCAAATGGTGAGAATAAGATCCTGGCAAGTGTACTTTATCGCTTTGGAAAGGCGGGTTTCCAGGATTGCCTGAGTTACGTCCAGGGCCTAAGCCAGGAAGAAAAGCAGGCAATGGTTGATAAGGTCTTTGAAAAAGTGGGCAAGTTTGACACACCCTTGAGAGAGCTCGAATATGCTTGCGCTTCCTTTGATTTAATTATGGACCAGGGCGCATATTTCGAGTTCAAACGCCACCGCATGATGACCCAGACCGTTCAGAATTTCAACATTGAACATGGCTATGCGGTTCCCCGGGCAATCAGCGAAGCAGGGCTCGAGGACAAATTCGGGGCGACCATGGAAGAGATTGCCGAACTGTACCAACAAATAGCCGATTGGAACCCACAGATTGCTGCCTACGTTCTGCCCAACGCGTTCAACAGGCGGGTATTCTGCCAGTGCAATCTGCGTTCACTCTTCCATTTCATAAAATTGCGCAGCGCCGCCAATGCCCATTTTTCAATTCGCCGTGTGGCTTACGGCATGCTTGAACTGCTGAACCTACATTATCCGTTGTTCACTGAGAAAGTCCTGACAAAAACTGAGATGAACCGCAAGGAGCTGGAGAAACAATTCTTCACCAAGGTTACTCAAAAATGACGGCTATCCGCCCTGCAGCGGCAAGTTGAAAGCTGTTCAACCGTAAGCCTGCTTTAAACATTTTGACTTGCTGGGTTTACCAGGTTGATAAAAGGGTATAATCTCAACGATGCTGGTCTAGCCAGCGGAAAGGAAACCATGAAAAAACAACTCACGATATTGATTGCCTTACTGCTGATCTTCACCTTCGCGCTGACAGCCTGTGGTAAATCCGAACCAACAGAAGAGCCCTCAACGGTGAATCTGCCGGTTATCGATGTTGGCGGCTCGGACCAGGACGCGGCTGAAATCGCTGCGGCAGACCCACAAACGGAAGCCTACCCGATCAGCGAGCAGGCTGGCGCGCCTGTGTTTGACCCCGCGCTTGCCTACCCGATTGATAAGCAAAACCCCAATTACGACGTCCAAATGGAGGCCTACCTGACGGAAATCCTTGAGGGCAAACACGATATCGAATTTCTGTTGGAACAAGAGCATACTGCCGAACAGTGGCGCGACATTCTGACAAACGCGGACCACGACCACCTGAAATTGAGCCCGGGGGCCATGGACGTGATTATTGAATGGCTGATTTCGAAGTAGCCATTATCCAAAATATTATCTACCAGCCCTCTTCAGGAGGGCTTTTTTTGTAAAAAAAGTGGATATTGAGCTGTAGCAGTTGGGTTTTTAAAGGCAGCTCCAAATATCCTCTCAGCTCCGGATTGATGCTGGAATCCTGGTTTTCGGTTTTTTGTTGTAAACTGCCCCAATTTTTATGGTATTTGCCGTTACAATAATAATGGAACAAAATGGGCTTACCGCCCGATTCACATTACCCTTGAAAAGAGGAGTTCATCATGGCAATATACCTTTATCTTTCTTTACTGCCTGAAGCATTGATTGCCTCAATGCTCAGCCCGGAAGAATTTGGCACCTATTACTCGGTGGGTTCGGCCAAAAAATCCCGGGGACAGGCGATGTTTTTCGAAGTCGACCCTGACTTCCGTCATCCCTATTTCCGCGTTGAAGAAGCCTATGAACGCTGTGTGCCTCACGAGGACGGCAGTTTGAAATCTTCTGTCTATATCTCGGTTTACAGGGTATTGGAACACATAGATTTTGACGCCCTGATGCATCTTTATCTGACTACCATGGACGGTCGCACGCTTGAACTCTCGCCTTCGAATCAGATTCCAAATGGAAGAGAACAGCTGCATCTTTACCAGGAAGTCGTTCCGGTCTCGCCGATGGTTGTCAGCCGTCTGGGTCCTGTGGAATTCATCGATCAGATTGTTCGCAACCCGGTTTCTTTGGTGAGTTTGCCTGCCATTGTATTTACCGAATTGCAGCTTGGCGAGCTGGCTGATGACCCCGAGATGGGGTTGATGGAAAATCTGCCTTACAGCAACAGAGATCATTTGCGCCAGTGTCTGACCGACGTAAAGACCAAGTATGTTTCCACCAAGATGGTTGATCGATCTCACTCTCCTGAAGTGCAATATCGAACCATTAAGAACGGTTTTTTTGTTGGAAACCAGACGCATTTGCGCTATTTCCCCATGCCCAGCCCGGAAGAAATCCGTATCAATAATTACCGCTGGTTTAGATCAGCAAATATGTAAACGAAGGATAAATTAATTTTATGGAAAACTACATTAATTGGATTTACATCTCAATAGGAGCCGGCTTAATTTCAATTGGAGTGGCTTTTTACCTTTATTTTTGGGTTCTCAAACAGGACCCGGGTATTGAACGCGCCAGGGAGGTTGCCTCCTGGATTAAAGAAGGGGCTAACGCCTATTTGGTTAAACTTTACCGCTCACTTGGCATTCTGGCCGTGGTAATTGGTTTTATCATCGCCATAGTTTTCAGTATCCAACCTGAAACCGCCGGCGGTGGATCGGTGACCTTACAAATAAGAGATGGTCTTACCATGGCACTGGCCTTTATTGGTGGCTCGTTAAGCTCGGCCATTGCTGGCTACATGGGCATGCGCGTAGCCGTCGAAGCCAACGTGCGCACTGCCACCGCGGCCAATTTCAGCCTGGCCAAGGCTTTCAAGCTTTCTTTTAACGCCGGAGCAGTGCTCGGGCTTGCCATGGTTGGAATGGCCATCATTGGCATGAGCCTGATCCTGCTTTGGACCGGAACCCCCGAAGTAGTGCTTGGCTTCAGCTTTGGGGCATCGGTGTTGGCGCTGCTTGCCAAGGCGGGTGGCGGTATCTATACCAAGGCAGCTGACATCGCCGCAGATCTGGTCGGCAAAATTGAGGTGGGTATCCCTGAAGATGACCCACGCAACCCAGCTGTAGTTGCCGACAATGTCGGTGACAATGTTGGCGACGTCGCTGGCATGGGCGCTGATATTTTTGACAGCTATGTGGCCTCCACTGTGGCAGTCATGGTTCTTGGCGCTTCGCTCGGTCTGTCACAGGCAGAACAAGTCAAATACACCGTAATCCCTCTGATTTTATGTGTGTTTGGTATTCTGGCCTCACTGATCGGTATTGCCCTCGTGCGGGTAAAAGAGGGTCAAAAACCCGGTCCTGCGCTTAACCGCGGGACAATCATCACAACGATCATTTTCGCTGTCTTCATGCTGGTTTTTGTTTACTTTGCGGATGTGAATCCGGGCATATTCTGGGCAACCCTGACTGGGTTGGTCGCCGGGGTGATTATCGGGTTTACTTCAGATTACTTCACCAACGATCAGTACAAACCGGTGAAGGAGACCAGCCGGGTTTCCACGTCCGGCGCGGCCATCAACATCATCACTGGCTACAGCTATGGGTTGATCTCCATCGTGCCCTCGGTGATTGGTGTCGCGGCGGCGACATTGATTGCCTTTTATGCCGCTGAACACTTTGGTCTGAGCGGCATCTATGGCATTGGCATCAGTGCGGTCGGCATGCTATCGATTAGCGGGATGATCGTCTCGGCTGATGCTTATGGCCCCATTGTGGATAACGCCCGTGGGATTGCTGAAATGTCGGGTATGGGCCACGAAGTGATCGTTATTGCGGACGAACTTGACTCAGCAGGCAACACTGCCAAAGCCATAACCAAGGGTTTCTCAATCGGCGCGGCAGCGTTAACGGTGATCGCGCTTTTCGCGGCGTATTCTGAAGTGGTTGAGGACGCCGGAGTAACGATTGCCATAAGTTTGAGGGAACCCATTGTGGTTGCCGGTGTCTTCCTGGGAGCGATGACACCGCCCTTATTCAGCGCGCTGTTGATGCTGGCGGTCACCCATAACGCTTTTGAAATGATCAAGGAAACCCGCCGGCAATTCAGCGAAGAGCCCGGCATTCTGGCAGGCACTCACAAACCAGATTATGGCCGTTTGGTCAGCCTGGCCTCTGAAGGCGCGCTCGCGTCGCTGGTTTTACCTGCCATTCTCGCCATTGGTTTACCGCTTCTGACTGGGTTTGTGCTGGGCCCAAACGCTCTGGGAGGCTTTTTGGGAGGCTCAATCTTCACCGGTGTGATTTTCGCCCTGCTGATGAGCAATGCCGGCGGACTGTGGGACAATGCCAAAAAATACATTGAAACAGGTAAGTTTGGTGGTCCCGGATCGGACGCTCACAAAGCCGCTGTGGTCGGCGACACGGTTGGGGACCCCTTTAAGGATACTGCCGGTCCGTCTCTCAATACTTTGATCACCGTGATGAGCCTGGTATCTTCGCTCTTTGCTCCGATTATTGCCGTGTTCTACCTGTTCAAATAATTTTGATAGACCAGAGAACTGCCTGGGGTTAGCCCCAGGCAGTTCTTACCTCATATGCTTTTAGTATGGATGCTTGTGTTGCCAAAAGACTGAACCTATCGATCAGTTTACAAGAAAAACAGGTATGATGATTGATTAACTGCGTTTAAGGTGACCAATGAAAAAAGCAGAACTCGAAACTCACCGCGATCTCGATCCTCCCGGGTTATTGCCCAGGCGGGTTGATGTCTGGCTTCCGGACGCTTACCATGAGAATCCTCGACAGCGTTTTCCGGTCTTATACATGCATGACGGTCAAATGGTTTTCACCTTCGCCCGCAGCAAAGGAGGGGGCTGGAATGTTCACCAGGCCATCTCTCACCTGGTCGAAGAAGGTAATATTTGCCCCGTAATCGTGGTTGCGGTTCCCAGCACCTTAAATCGTCTTTATGAATATTTACCATCCAAAGTGCTCAACTACCCCGTGGGAATGGAAACTTTCCAGGGTATTGCGCGCAGCGAGATCAGCGCCTCTAAACGGGAATTGTCTGCGAAGTTTACCCACTGGATGGTAGACACGGTTAAGCCAGCAATCGACCAGCGCTACCGCACTCTTCCTGAAATGGAACATACCGCTGTGATGGGTTCCAGCATGGGAGCCATGATTTCGCTGTACATGCTTTGTGAATTTCCTGCGGTCTTCAGCCAGGCAGCATGTCTTTCCACGCATTGGCCGATCCTCGGCGATGGCATGATCGCTTATCTGAAAGATAACTTGCCCCCACCAGGCAAGCACAAGCTCTACTTTGACCATGGCTCTGAAGGCCTTGACAGCGAATACGCACCCTGGCAGGCGAAGGTGGATGCCCTGCTGCGGGAAGAAGGTTATCGGGAGGGCAAAGATTTTGCCAGTTGGAACTTCCCTGGCGAGGCACACACTCCCAGAGCCTGGGCTGGAAGGCTGCACATCCCCCTGACCTTCATGTTCGGGACAATCGACCGCTAATTTCTTATTTTGGCTGTGCCGATATGCAGGGTTTCAAGTGTTGTTAAACACCACTCTTGAAAGGTCTCCGATTTCAGATCCTAAAAATCATAGGAAGGCAGACTCAGTGGGGCGTCATTGAGGAGCACTACCTTCTCAATTAATAAGTCAGAACAGAAAAAGAACTCAACCTCGGTCTTCCACTGCAGAGCCGATTTAGCCACAGAATAGGTCAAAAGGGTTGGGTCCTGGCAATCTAACTGGCTCAGGCCGGTGAGCGCCTCAACCTGAATGCCTGCCATGGCTGCCTCAACAAATCGCATGGAGACACCCGTTGGAAAAGTTGTGGCAACAAATTCCCCAAGGGGCAGCGAAGAGTCACAACGTTGAATGAAAATGCCCGCTTCGGTAATGTTTTCGCACACTACAACCGGAAATGAGTTTACCTGACGTTCAAAGTCCCGCCGGATCAGGAACTGCGCCAGCGGAACGGCAGCTTTTAACACCAAAGTAAGTGCGACCAGGATCGTCACTATGGTCATGCAAGCTTTTTTTCCAGTTGGTTTGGGCTGATCCAGCTCGTCAATCTCTTCGATCACATCGATATCTTCAATCATAAATTACTGCCATATTGCCGAGGACACCCCAGGAGTTGAGGAACACTTCGATAGGTGTGTCGTAAAATTTGCCGTTATTCATGTAACGCAGGTGAGTCTGGTTGTATCCTGTGAGAATGACAACATGCTCATAAGGTGCCACGATAGCGGTTCTACCCTCTTTGTCAATGTATTTCAGCGGTTCGCTGTACTCCATGTTCCCGATCACCCAGGCGATGATGGGCTTGTCATCAGAGAGTTTTTGTTTTACCTCATCAAGCGTGTATGCGCTGACCGCCTTAGCCGGCAGACCAAATTCGACCAGCAGGTCGGCAATTGGCTCGGCGTGAACTCCGTAAGCATAAGGAGGTATCTGCCCCCAGGCGTCGGTGGTTACTTCGCCAACAAAACCATAATCGGGGTTATCAGACAGGGGCAGGGCAGTCTGAAAGGTGTATTCATAAATGTCCACGCCAAAAAAGCCCGCCCAGTCAACAGCGGCGCTGGCTTCGCAGCCCAGCTCATAACTCTGCATATGACCCATAATCGGAAAGATGAAATGGCTTTCTGGAAAGGACGGAGTGGGGCTGATGGAGGTCGGAGAGGGGGCTGGCGTTTTAGTCCATCCGGCAGTTGAGGTTCTTGGCGGCGTTTTGGTGGGAGCCAGGCTTGGGCTTTGTGTCGGTGTTAAAGTTGCTGGTGGAGTAAT
Organism: uncultured Anaerolineaceae bacterium; assembly: GCA_964536465.1. Lineage (GTDB taxonomy): Bacteria > Chloroflexota > Anaerolineae > Anaerolineales > Anaerolineaceae > Mesolinea. The sequence continues at coordinate 26,172 of CAZHXQ010000004.1, read as the reverse complement.
GGTCTCTGAGGCAAGCACAGACTGCCTGGGCTCTGGGTGGCAGGCGATTATCAGCAGTGAAAACAAAAAGAAAAAAGTGAGCGGAAACCACCGCAATGTCTTTTTCATAGACCTGAGTATACTTTGATTTTTTCGCCCAGGCAGAGGTTGTGCTTTTTGGCTGAGGCAAACCAAACCCTGACAGAGCCCCCAGTTTAATGCCGCAGCACTCTCAGGCAGCGGCTGGAAACAGTGATTTCGGCCCCGCGAATGCGAGTATAATGCCCTTGAGGAGCGCGCATGAATCACCGGGCGACTGTGTTGATGCTGGTATTCTTTTTGGTAGTCCCCTTAGGTGGGTGTAAAGCCCCTGAGCCAATTTTTGCTGACGATTTCAGTGATGCCAGTTCAGGCTGGGAGGTTTTTGATAATTCTTTAACCAGTGCCAATTATGTGGAAGGCAGTTACCGAATCAGCTTGTTGCAAAAAAATAAAGAAAAGTGGGCCTTGGCGAACCAGGACTTTGGCAATGTTGCCATCGAGGTGGACGCGACCTACATGGGCGGCACCGCAGATAACAGTTTTGGGGTGGTTTGCAAATTTCAGGATATCAAGCAGTATTATGCGGTGGTGATCTCCAGCGATGGCGCCTACATGATCCAGAAACGCGTTGGCGGTAGCTATCAGCGCCTGACAGGCGAATACTTCCAACTTTCAGACCAGATTAAACCCGGCACCAGAGTTAATCGTTTGAGGGTTGAATGCGGACAGGATTATCTCGCTTTGTATGTTAATCAGGAGTTGGTCAATCGGGTAGAAGACAGTACGTACAACCAGGGTGATGTGGGCCTGATTGTCACGACCTACGGCGAGCCTGGCTTAACTGTCAGCTTTGATAATTTTGAAGTTTATCCACTACCCTGAGAAGGGGTATCCTTGCCAGGCAAAATAACCTGATTTTTGATCGCTGCTGAAATCCTGATTCTGCAGGGTTCATCAAAAAATTCCAAATATGTGCGGATTCGGCGACCCACATGGGCATCGTTGCTATCTGCCAACACTTCCCGTAAGAGATAGACTGTTTCTTGTTGTGAGTTTTGTGCCAGCGCCTTGACAACCAGTCCCAGATGCCTATCCAGGCTGCCATCAGAACTGACCAGGAACTCTCTGACCCAGCGATAGTAGGCAGGTAACTCATCGGTCTGACTGCGGGAGATGAGGTCTGCAAGCGCCATCAAGCCCATCTTTTGATTTTGGGCCTGGTTGTCAAACAACAAACGCTTGACCAAACTTTTCCACTGTTCGGGGCTTGTTTGAAGCAGTGTCCGGTTGGCGTTTTTGAAAATCGCGGCGACCACGGCGCGGTCCAGCGGCTGCCGCAACCAGCCCTCCATCAGAGTCAGGACTGAACTGGAATATGCGTCCGGCAGATTACCTGCCAGGTTAGTGGCTAACTCCCTCGCTTCGTAGTAAGAATCAGACCAGAGTTGCTCGATCAGACGGAGCGTTTCCTCCGGATGTTCCCGCGGGAGCGTCTTGAGGCGTGCTTCCAGGTGCGACAGTACCTTCTCGGGTAGGTCGTAATTGCGCATGAAGCTTTTTGGCATGGCATCTTTATGCTTGCGATGGGAGTAGCGGTGATAAAAGGAAAGAATGGTATGAAATTCCTGTTGGAACGCGGCTGGATCCCCGTAGAAATCTGCCAAGTGATCAATTTGTTGATTCAAACGGGTCAGATCAATCGCGGCCATAGTGTGCTCATTCAAAAAATTTGCCTGTTGAGGACTGGCAACTTAATTTGCGGCTAGTTAATACCCTTTGGCAAAGTAGGCGCGTTTGCTGGTCTTTTTGCCAGAATAGAAGCAGATGCCTTCGCCTTCTGCGGGAGCAAAGTTGCGGAGTGTCGCGCGGGTTTCCTCCTTGATTTTGGCTTCATTTTCAGCGTCGTCATACCACCAACCAAGCGCCCAGCCTTTGTTCTCAACCACATCTTTGAGTGATTCGTAATCTTCCACCTCAAAAATGTGATCATCACGGAATTTGGTTGCCTTAGCCAACAGATTATCCTGGATTACTTTCAGCATCTCACTTACAGCCTCGACGAAGCCTTCCATTGGGATAAAAGTTTTGCCTTCCCGCCCCAAAATGTCACGTCTCGCCAGGGCAAGCGTGCCTTTTTGGACGTCTTTAGGTCCGATCTCGATGCGCAGTGGAACGCCTTTCATCTCCCAATCGTTGAACTTATAACCAGGGGTGAGCCCCTCGCGGTCATCCACTTTGATCCGGATGTCGTTGTCTTTAAGAGCATCGGCAACACGGTTTACCACCTCCATAACCGCTGCTTTTTCTTCGTCCTTACGAAAAATAGGGACGATCACGACCTGGTATGGAGCCAGGTTCGGGGGCAGAATCAGACCCTGATCGTCGCCATGAGTCATGATGATCGCGCCGATAAAACGGGTGGACATCCCCCACGAGGTGGTCCAGCAATATTGAAGCTGGTTGTTTTCATCCAGGAATTTGATGTCGAAAGCAGTGGCGAAGTTTTGACCCAAGAAGTGAGACGTCCCGGACTGGAGCGCTTTGGTATCGCCCATCATGGCTTCAATTGAATAGGTTGCTTTCGCACCGGCGAACTTTTCTGTTTCCGATTTTTGACCAGGCAATACCGGGACCGCGGCTTCTTTGATCGCGAAATCCGCATAAACCTGGAGCATGCGCTCGGTCTCTTCAATGGCTTCCTGCTCGGTTGCGTGGGCTGTGTGACCTTCCTGCCAGTAGAACTCCATCGTGCGCAAAAAAAGCTTCGTACGCATTTCCCAGCGCACAACGTTGGCCCACTGATTGATCAACACGGGCAGATCGCGGTAACTCTGGATCCACTTGGCATACATGGTGCCGATGATAGTTTCAGAGGTCGGGCGGACAACCAGCGGTTCTTCTAACAGCTGACCGCCGCCGTGAGTTACCACCGCCAGTTCCGGAGAAAAGCCTTCAATGTGTTCCTTTTCTTTGGTCATGAAGGACTGAGGGATGAGAAGCGGAAAAGCGGCGTTTACGTGGCCAGTCTCTTTGAAACGCTGATCAAGGGCTTTCTGAATGTTTTCCCAAAGTGCCCAGCCATACGGACGCACAACCATGCAGCCACGTACGGGCGAATAATCGGCTAATTCTGCCCGCAAGACCAGTTGGTTGTACCATTCTGAAAAATTTTCTGCTTGCGTGGGGAGTTTTTTCTCATCCATATTTATTCTCCTGAAATCGTTTTGTTCAATAACCTAATGGCTGCCTCAACATCGGCAGCAAACCGGGGCAATTCGCGGGTTCTGGCATTGATGTTTTCGACCTGACCACTCATAAACTGCTCGAAAGTCTTTTGACAGCCAGGTCCGATAAGAATCAGAGTCTCGGAGGGTACAGCCGAGATGACCATCTTGTTATAGACCATAGCAATTTCTGCCAGGGTGCCAATCCCGCCTGGAAGAGCGATAAATGCCTCAGCCTGAGAGGTAAGGGTTTCGATGCGCTCGCTGAGCGTATCTGTCGACCTAATTTGACGCACCCACTGGTTAGGGCCGGTCGGACGGTAAGCCTCGATTTGCCGACAGGTTATGCCTATGCTTTCACCGCCGGCTTCCACAGCGCCCTTTGAGATAGCTTCCATGGTGCCGCAGTATCCGCCAGTCATAACCGTGTGACCCGCTTCCGCCAGCAGCTGGCCGAGCCTTTGCGCCTCCTGGTAAAGAGGCTGGTCTGGTGTGGGTGAAGCGGAACCAAAGACGGCGACGATCATGCCAGTCCCTCGTTGGTTGAGGCTTCTTCCGGCCAGCGGCGATCCCAATTTTGCTCAATTTTCCGTAAAATTGCCTGCTCGAGGTCGATACCGCTGACCTTGGCGAGCTGCAGCAGATAGAGTGCCACGTCAGCTAATTCACCTTGAAACTCCTGTTGATTCCTGGGCTCATCTGACCATTGAAAATGCTCCAGGACCTCAGCCGCTTCCAGGCAGAGTGATATCGCCAGGTTCCGCGGGATCTGTCGCTTGGGTGAATCGGGGTCGTACCATCCATGGTGGTTTACCAGCTGGTTCATTTTCTGAGTTAAGTCGGCGATGTCCATAACCTGATGATTATACCCGAGAAGAAACCAGGCAGCGCTGAAACTGGAGCTACGATAAATTTCTTTGAGAAAATAATTGGTTACGGTCTGGGTTCAGAAGTGCCGAAAAGCAGTTCCTTCCAGATGTCGAGATTATCGAGAGTGGAGACCTCAGGTTGAGGGGTAGGCGTCGCTTGAGGTTTGTAATCGCCCGGTTGGAGCAAGATAATCGGGTGATCGCCCGCTTGAATCATTCGGTTGCTCTCACGAGCCCACTCCTCCAGAGCGACTTCAGAGGTGGCGTAGGCAATTTGATCTTCGAGCTTGACCTGCGTGGCTTTTAGGTTCGCAATGCGGGTTTGTAGAGCGGCTTCCTCATTACTCAGCCTGATCATAGTAGTCATGCGGTTATTAAAATCCATCATCAGGAAGACTAAAATGACAATAACCACAACTGTGATCAGTCGTCGGTCGGCCCAGTTTACTTTTCTTATTTTTTCCCAAAGATCTTTCATCGCCCGGTCCAAAGAAATTCTATAGCTGTTATTGTGCAACAATTGTACCATTTTGATCGGGATTTTATCGATTTGCGAGCGATGCGTTGAAGGTCGCCACCTGCAGGGAATAGAGCATGCCAATATGTTCATTTTCTTGAAATACTGCTGGAAATAAAAACCTCCCAAGAGATCGGGAGGTTTAGTGCCGAAGGAGAGATTTGAACTCTCACGAGCGCGTTGCCCACTACGCCCTGAACGTAGCGCGTCTGCCAGTTCCGCCACTTCGGCATGCGTGAGAGTATATTTTATCGCAAAGAGGGGATTTGTCAACTTAAATTTTTACTCAAGAGCATTTTGCCTCACGCTTACAACCCCTGGGGAGATCAGTAAGTCTTTAGAGCTGCCCTGCTTAAATATATTTCAACTGTTCAGTCAGATTGAGCCGCCTGTCTGACAAAATCGGATAGTTTTACCCCAGCAACCTGCCAATCAAGCTCTTCATCAAAGCGCTTTCGCACATTTTTGCGCAGCGATTGGTATCGCTGAGGTTCTTGCATCAAGTCGATAATCGCCTGGCAATAAGCACTGGCGCGACTGCGCTCGGGCAGTACAATTCCGCTATATCCGTGTTGGACGGTGGTTGCCAGACCGCCCACATTGTTCGTGATGGTGGGCAGTCCAAAAGCCGCAGCCTCACTGATGACGATGCCGGCAGAGTGAAAACGAGAGGGGTGTACCAGCAATTGCGCCCAGCCGAAATTCTCAAAGTAGTTGCTTAACTCTTGCGGATCTTCCTTATTGTAGACACCCATGAACCGTACTGGTCCTTTACTGTTACCTTTCAATCCGATCACGCGCAACTCAACTGCTATGCCCTGGCTGTTCAATTCTTCAGCGACCTGAATGGCAATATCTACTCCTCTTAGGTATTCTCGTTTGCCTACAAATAACAGTCGCAAAGGCATTCTCAATTCGGAGCTTTCAAGCCGATCCGGGATTCTCAGCTCCTCAGGTACAAAGGCTGGAATAGGCATCACAATCACCTTTTCGGCAGGTTTGCCGTATTCAGAGGAGATCAGATTGGCGCAAGCCTGACTGTAAGTGATGATAAGTGTGGCCTTATCGATGACACTCCTTTCCCATCGTTCCATCAGACGATAGGCAGGCTTAGAAAACTCGTTTGCAAGGTTTTCTGAAAATGGGATGATTGAATCGCACATATAAACAAAGGGAATATCTAACTTCACCTGCACAAGTGGCGCACTGTACTTGGAAAATATTACCTCAGGTCTGATGCGCATAAGCGCTTCGTTGATCACATCAGCACTTTTCCGAGGATAAGCTAACGGATATTTAAATAAGCGTTTACCTGACATCTTCCTGTAGATTTTTGCAACTCCTCGTTCAAGCAGGTTTGGTTGAAAATCCAATGGACCCACCAGAGATAATTCGACATCTGGTGGTTTCTCGATGGCGTGATAGGCTCCATAATCATTGCCACTATATTCATTCTGTAGCCGGGGATCCCAGCGCCCTGCAACGTATAGAACTTTCATAATCCACCCTCTACTATTATCGAAAAAGCAAAGATTGCTAGTGAAACAGATCTGATCAAATTATGACATCATTTCGAAAAAATTATATCATGGTGAATTTCAGCTAAAAGAGGAGAGGTCTGAAGAATCTTTCTCTAATAGGCTCAAGATGGATTTGATTGCTTCAGGAGCGGTGGTCATGCCCATTTTGCGCATTAATCTGTCTAACTTACTGCTTTCATGCGCTCTGTTAGAATTGTAACCATTGTTCTCTGCCAGTTTGCCAGGCAAACATTAAGCACAAGTTGGGAGTATGAAAAAAACGCAAGACGAACTCAACACACAGTCCAGACTCATAGCCATTGCACTGATCGCCTTCGTGTTGATCGCAGTAATACTGTCTTTGTCTCTGCCTGGCTGCAAGCGTAGGGGCACGGAGTTTGAGCCCTTCATCATCCCCACAAACGACGGAATTTTTTCCCTCAATACTCCAGCGTCTCGATTCAACCAAACCAAACAACCCAGCCCGACGCCTTACCCTGAACCTCGGATCACCTTTACTCCGGCTGCTCTTGCTGCTACACCTACGCCGATGAACCCACAAATCCTGCCTACACTACGCGTGAATGAGGATCTTTACACCATCCAGTCAGGAGATTCGCTGGCGGGGATAGCGCTGCGCAACCAGGTATCTGTGCGCCAGATCATCCAAGCTAACGATTTCGAGAATCCAGACCTGATAGAGGTGGGCCAAATCATCACCATCCCTCCAGCCAGCGCCAACGAACTTGCCACCAGTTTCCGCATCCTCCCGGATTCAGAAATTTACTACGGCCCGGCAGCAAAAGATTTTGATGTCGAATCGATTGTCTGGCAATTCAACGGTAAACTGAACTGGTACGAAGAAGAGTTGACAGAAGACTTAATCCTTACTGGTGCCGAAATTGTCCAAAGAGTCGCCGATGAGCAATCAGTCAATCCCCGGCTGCTTTTAGCGCTGATCGAGCACCAATCCGGCTGTTTACTCTCACGTAATCAGGATTGTGCCCTTGAAGAGTATCCCCTGGGCTTAATTAACACCAAACAGCAGGGGTTGTACAAACAGCTGAGCTGGGCTGCCAATGAACTCCTGCGTGGTTCAGGGTTGTGGGAGAAGTCATTCCTGGCAGTATGGACCTTGGCGGATGGCGAGGTGATGCGCATTGATGCTTCCATCAACCCCGGCACTGCCGGCCTGCAGCATTTGTTCAGCCTGATCCAGGGCAAAAGTGCCTGGAAGCAAACCGTTTCTGAAAATGGCTTTTATAAAACCTATGACGAACTATTTGGCTATCCTTTTGCCTTCTCTGAAGATCCCCTTTTGCCTGAAGGCTTGACCCAACCAGAACTGATCCTGCCATTGGCTGATGGTGATGTCTGGCTGCTGACTTCAGGACCGCATTGGGCCTGGGGCAACGGGAGCGCCTGGGCAGCGCTCGACTTTGCTCCACCAGGTGAGGAAGATGACTATGGCTGTTATTACAGCGATGCCCCAGTATTGGCGGCGGCGGATGGGCTGGTAGTTCGCTCGCAGGATGCTGCTGTGGTTATTGATCTGGACGGTGACGGCTACGAACAAACCGGCTGGACGCTAAATTACTTCCATATCTCAGCAGTCGGCAGAATTCCTGCAGGCACGAGAGTTGCAACAGGAGATGTAATTGGGATCTCATCCTGTGAGGGTGGGATTACCACCGGCACTCATTTTCACATTGCCAGGCGATACAACGGAGTTTGGATCGACGCTGGCGGAGAAATACCCTTCAATTTGGGTGGGTGGGTTGCCAGAAGTTACGGAACTGTTTACGACGGGAGTTTGACGAAACAAGGTGTCACAGTTGAAGCCTATAATGGTCGCTCAGAGATCAACTCGATCAGCAATCCATGATCCGAGAGATAAACGCCTGGGTAAATTAAAACGCAAACGCAAGCAAGTGACCCTGACCGTGGGTTTGGTGATCGGGTTGCTTGTGCTTGGCATTGTTCTGAAAACCAGTGGTTGGTTTGATTTCCAATCAAAGAAGGTTGCTGCTCAGACTATTCCGGAGAATATCTCTGAAGCCAGCCAAAGCAGGCCCGACCCTTTCGAGCCGCAACCTGAGCCTGCTGATAGGCAGTCAGTGTCGCAAGCGCAGGCTGATCTGGTCGCGGAAGCTGAAACACAACTTCTCTCAGAGAATGGAGAGGCTTTCGAGCCTGACGTTCTGGCCAGTATCCCGACCCAGGCTCATCTGATTCAATATGAAGAGAATACGCCCATCCTTTACTATGCCCAGAGCGGCGACAGTATTGGCGTGCTTGCGGTCAGGTTTGGTGTGGAAGCCAGCGAGATTAATTCAACCGCTCCGCTGCCTGTTGAAGGCTTTATCCCGGAGGGTCAGCTTTTGCTGATTCCCAACCGTCTCCAACAAACCAGTTCAAATCTGAAGCTTTTTCCTGACAGTGAAGTGGTGAATTCTCCTTCATCGATCGGTTTTGATACCAAGGCATTTATCGACCAGGCTGGAGGATATCTATCTGGTTACAATGAGCAAGTGTATGCCAATGGCGTCATGAGCGGGGCGGAGATCATCGATAAAGTTGCCAGGGAATTTGCCATCCATCCCCGCCTGCTTCTGGCCTTACTGGAATATCAGTCAGGCTGGGTTTATGGGAGTCCCGCCAATGATTTTGAGCAATACTATCCGCTGGGCATCAAAATCGATGCTTCCGGGCTCTATCATCAGCTGGTTAAAGCGGCTGGTGTGATTGAGAGCGGTTATTACGGATGGCGCGAAGGTACGGTGGTAACAGCTCAATTTCAGGATGGCTGGAAGCTTCGTCTTGCGGCAGAGTTGAACTGCGGCAGCGTCGGACTGATGCAATTTTTTGCTAACCTTTCACGTTTTGAAGATTGGTCTAACGATTTGTATGGTGAAAATGGTTTTCTGGCTACCTATGGAAGCATGTTTGGTGACCCTTGGCTGATCGCACAGGAATATGAACCTCTCTTTACACCAGATGTGCTCCAGCCTGAGCTGATTCTGCCTTTTCAACCTGGAATCATCTGGTCATTCACTGTCGGGCCACACGCGGCCTGGGGCGCGGCAGACGTTCGTGCCGCGCTCGATTTCGCGCCTCCTTCGGCTGAGACCGGTTGTCATACCAACTGGGCCTGGATCACGTCAGCAGGTTCTGGGCTGGTGGTACGCTCTGAAGCAGGAACGGTAGTGGTTGACATGGACGGGGACGGGTACGAGCAAACTGGCTGGAACGTTATCTATCTGCACGTCGCCACCGCTGACCGCGTGCCTGCTGGCACCTGGCTGGAGGCCGGTGATAAAATTGGGCATCCTTCCTGCGAAGGCGGCAAAGCCACCGGCACTCACCTTCATATCGCCCGGAAATACAATGGCGAATGGGTACCGGCTGAAGGACCTCTCGCTTTTGTCATGAGCGGTTGGAAAGCCAAAGGCGGCTCAGAATATCTGGCAGGATGGTTGGTGAGAGGCGAAGAGGTCAAACAGTCCAGTATTTATGGCACGCCGATCTCCCATATCAGCCGCCAATAAAAACGCTTTAGACCACCGCAGGGGCGACAATTTCCATCTTACTTGACCATAAGTGATAAATAAATGGGGAGACAGGTCAAAAAACCGGTTTTCCAGATTATGATATAGTTTTGCTTGACCCAGGAAGATGTGGGTAAGGTATGAAATATCAAAACTATAAGAACCTGTTAATCGCGATTTTTGCTATTATCGTCGTTTTGCTGACCAGCTGTGGACCGCGGCGGGAATCTGGATACATGCTTCCAGAAACCCTGACTTCTGGGGCAACCCCGACAGCTCAGGCAACGTCGACACCGGCATCAAAAAGACCGATTTATGCACCTGGCACGCTGGTCGATTACACTGCCCAGAGTGGCGACAGCCTTGACTTGCTCTCACTGCGGTTTGGCTGCACGCCGAAGGAAATACTTTTCGCAAACCCGCAAATTCCGGAAGACATCACCACACTGCCGCCAGGTTTTCCGATGAAGATGCCGATCTATTACAAAGAGTTTTGGGGAACAGAATTTCAAATTATTCCTGACGCCGCCTTTGTGTATGGACCCGACTTGTTGGATTTTGACTTGAAAGCTTTCTTACAGTCTACAACGGGCTGGTTCAAAACTTACCGGGCGATTATCAACGACCGAAACCTCGATGCCGCTGGCGTGCTGACCTATTATGCTGAAAGTTTCAGCCTGAACCCTAAAATGCTTCTGGCGCTGATTGAATATCAGACTGGAGCGTTAACCAACCCTGTCAGGGAGTCATCCGGCGAAGAAACCTTCCTCGGTTTCGATAACTATCACCGCAGCGTACACCTGCAAATTTCTTATGTATCTGACCTGTTGAATGACGGTTTCTACCGCTATTTTAACGGAGAGATGACCGGGATCGAGCACAGCAACGGCACCCTCGAAAACTTTGACCCCTGGCAGAATTCCGCCACTGCGGCACTGCAATATTATTTCTCCTTGCTCTATGAGGGGGATGACTACGGTCAGGCAATCGGACCGGAAGGTTATGCTAAAATCTTTTCTGAGCTCTTCGGAGACCCCTGGCGGCGAAATACAACCGTATTGCCTGGCAGCCTTACCCAACCTCAACTTAATTTACCATTTGCTGCTGGAACTGTCTGGGCTTACACCGGCGGTCCCCACAGCGGCTGGGGTAAAAGAAAACCCTGGTCAGCCATCGATTTTGCCCCGCCGACCGAATCGCAGGGCTGCGTGCACACCGAACAATTTGCCGTGGCGGTTGCTGACGGTGTTGTGGCCCGGACAGATGTCGGCACCGTGATGCTCGACCTGGATGGCGATGGTGACGAAAGAACCGGATGGGTGATTTTGTACCTCCACATGGCCGAAGAAGGCCGGGTTAAGGTTGGTCAGGAAGTCAAACAGGGTGACCCGATTGGCCGGCCTTCCTGTGAGGGCGGCAGCGCGACCGGCACGCACGCCCATATGGCGCGGAAATACAACGGACAGTGGATCCCAGCGGCTTCAAGCGTCTTACCTTTTGTAATGAACGGATGGATTCCAGTGGAAGGCGAGATCGCTTATGAAGGCTTGCTGGTTCGCGGAAATCAGGTGGTGCGGGCAAGCACCTTATCTGACACGAAGAGTATGATACCAGCGCAGCACTGATCTAATTGCTGAAATGACGCTCGAAAACAGTCTGGATATCTGCCTCCGGATTGGCCGCCTGAAAGACAGCGAAAAAAGTATCTTTATCGGCAATTCCCCTGTTGTTTTGTTCAATATAATCCTTTAACGCGGTCATAAAAGTGCCGTCGCCCATGGCAAGGCGCAGATCATGCAGGAAGATGGCGCCATGCAGGTAGACAGAAGCGCGGTAGTTCTCATACGTGCCGGCATCGTAGATGCTGTTGTCGACGAAGCCGGCATGTGGGTGCGCGTAGACACGGTTATCCCACCACCACTCGGTTAACTCGGGGTGGTAGTGTTCATAGAAGAGAGCTTCCGAATAGGTAGCCAGAGCTTCGTCCAGCCAGGGCTCAAGCGCGTGGTTATTACCGACCTGGCTATAAAACCATTGATGGGCGAGCTCATGGGGCACGAGGATGGTCAGGTTATTCTTGGGTGTGTCGTCATAAAAGTCAATCACCTTGCTGGAAATCAAGACCATTCCATCCATTTCCATGTTGTGCAAAAAATCCGCGGAAACCAGGCTGACCTGTGGTAGATGATAAGGACCATAGATTTCAATGAAAAGGTCCATCGCCTGGCTGGCGATTTGAAGCATGGCAGTTGCTTTATCTTTTTGATATTGGAAGACGTAAGCATTGATCTTCAGGCCATGACGCTCAAGTTGTTCGTGGTAGAACTGGTTGGAAATTGAAAAAGACAATGCTCTGGCCTGTTTTAGGGAGTAGCGCATACCACCAGCGATTGCCTCAGCATTTGCTCCACTGGCCACCAGCAGATTGGGCAGGTTTTCTTTCAGTCGGAGGGTCAGCTCAAAATCGGCGGTTTCATTGACGATATACTCGCCCACCAATTGGTTTTCTGGGTCGATCAGTGGGTCATGGCTGAGCCAGCTCTGGTCTGATGACAGTGGCGGGATGTATGGGTACCAGTTGCTCAGGTTTACTTGCCGCTGCGTCCAGCCGAAACTGCTTTCTCTTTGAGGGATAACCAATTCGTAAGCAATCCGCAATGTCGTGCGCTGACCAGGCTCGAGTGGCGTAAGCAGCTGGATGGTCGTTCGGATGCCATCCTCGCTGAAAGAGGCAACAGACTCTCCTGCCATTTCCGTTTGCTGATACGCATTTGGAAATGCACGTGGCGGCACAACCAGGAGGAGGGAAGGCAGGCTAGAGTCGGATTTATTGAGGTAGTCAATGGTCTGGATCACCTGGGCAGTGTGCCGGCTGTAATCCAGCGTCATTTCAAATTGATAGCCTGTGTGTTCTTCCGGTATTGGTGTGGGTATTGCTGTGGCGGTCGGAACCAGGATGGGTTGCGAAGTTTCCGTTGGCAGAACGTCGGGGGTGGGTTCCGGAAGGCGCTCCTTCTGAGAGCAGGCAGACAGACCAACCAGAAAAATAGTTAGCGTGAGCAAGACGCGCTTAATTGAGGCTTTCACATAAAGATTTTACCATTTAACAAGTACCGTCACCTTATTCGTGGAGATGCCCCCCGCATTCTGTGTTCAATGAATACTCCAGAAATAAAAAACCGACCCGCGCGGGTCGGTTTTATTTAGTAGTGTTGTTTACAACCCAAAATTATGCGGGTTGACTGGCGAGCCCTCATAACGAAGCTCAAAGTGCAAATGGGGGCCTGAGCTGTTACCGGTCGAGCCCATATAACCGATGATTGAGCCGCCATAGACCACCGAACCGCAGCCAACGTTGATTCCGCCGTCCATCAGATGGGCATAGAGCGAGAGATAGCCATTGCCATGACTTACCACGATGGTATTGCCATAGCCACGGTTTGACCAACCGGCATATATCACTACACCGGTATCCACGGCGTAAATATTATGCCCGGTACGACCAGAGTAATCGAGCCCATTGTGTACGGGCGGTGTGTATTCATACCCGCCAACATTGCCGCTATCAGTTGGTAATTGGAAGCTGCCGGAGCCCGTGATGGTTGATGTCGAATTACAGGCATAGCCACCCAGGTAGGAGACATTGGGATGGATGCCGGATGCGCCACTCGGATCTGTTACGGCACTGACCCAGGTCGGAATCGAACCTCGACCACCGGGAATATAAAGAAAGGTGCCGGTTTTGATCTTTGGCAGACTGTAATCACCAATTGTCTCCTGGTCGATCGCGTTCAGGGGTTCCTCCAGAATGTCAGCCGGGGTTACACCATAACCACTGGAAACACCGTTCAAACCTTCACCGTAAAGCCAGGCGTGGTAAACACCGTCTTCAGGTAAGATGATCAGTTTTTGACCAGGGTAGATACCATCGGGAGTGTCGCCGATCAGGTAACGGTTGGTCCACAGAATAGTCTCGGGTTCAAGTTCAAATTCATCAGCAATGCTGAATATAGAGTCCAGGGGTTGGACTTCGTATGAGATGACCTCCGCGCGAGGCGCGGGATAAGTTTCGGAAGTGCCTGCCGGAAGGGATTGCAATTCTTCAACTGCCGCGTAATAGAGCAGTGTGTCACTGGCAAAATAATTAGGTATCGTGCCGCCGGGCACCACCAGGCGGGTGCCGGCTTTGATGTTGGGTGATGAGTAATTGCCGATTGTGGCAGGGTCCAGATTATTGGGCGGGTAGTTGATAATGTCTTCCGGAGTAACGCCATAGTACTTGGAGACAGCCCCCAGCCCCTCACCTGCTGACCAGAGGTGATAAACGCCATCCACAGGCAAAATATAGATAGTTGTGCCCGGGGTGTAGTTACGCAAATCGTCCAGCAGTTCATAACGGTTTGCCCATAGAATGGTCTCACTCCAGAGTCCAAACTTGGCCGCAATGCTCGCCACGTTTTCACCCTCCTGGATAGTATAGGTGATCACTTCGGAGCGGGGGGCTGGCGTCGCGATTACAGGTGTAATCACAGCCTCGCGGGTCTGCAGAGGCTCAACTGTGGGTACCGCATCATAATCATGGATGATGTTAGGTTCCACCAGGGTGACCTCTGCTGCTGCAGTCGGGGTAGGGTCTTCTTGCTCATTGCTGTCATTTTTGCCGAGCGCCCATGAAACCAGCAGAAGTACCGCCAGGACGACCATCACCAAGGCGGCGATCATCCCTGCTTGTCTTGAGAGTTGTTCGTTAGTTTTGCGCTGGGGCTCACCCGGTTCGTCGTTTTGGTCCGGGTCGTTGATTTGGTCAGGAATATTGTTTTGGTTCATTTTTTACTCCGTTTGGCATAATAACTAACAATATTACGGCTGTCAAGTCTGCCCTTCGGAAATTATCGAGGATAATGTCAATCAAGGGTTCTGGAAATATCTCGCAATAATTGGAGACAGATCTTCGTTTGTGTGGCGGGCAAAGGCTCCAAAAAAATCTTCTTTGGTTGCCAGGTTGTAAGTATTTGAGTAGGCATAATCCTTAAGGGAGGCGAAAAAGGCCCCATCTCCAATTTTTTGGCGGATCTCATGCAAAAAATGGACGCCCTGAAGGTAGACAGCGTCGCGATAGGGAATATAGCCACCCTCAATCCAAATGTCGGAATCAACATAGCCTTTGGGGGCAGGCTTGTAAATGCGTACACTCCACCACCAGTCGACGCTTTCGGGATGATAACGTTCGTAATAAAGCAGTTCAGAATAGGTGGCCAGGGCTTCATCCAACCAGGGATCCAGGGCATGATTGCTGCCTATAAATCCGTAGAACCACTGGTGTGAGAGCTCATGTGGGGTCATGATGGTCAGGTCAGATTGCGGTTTGTCGTCGTAGAAATCGAAAATCCCGTAACTGATCATGATCATCCCGTCCATCTCCATATTGTGCAGGAAGTCTCCGACTACGATTGAAACCAGCTCACGTGGGTAGGGGTAAAATAGCTCTCCATACAGTTTCAGGGCATTGGCGGCAATTTCGATGACGCCCATTCCAGCCTCAATCTCGTTCATAAAGACATATGAGCGGATAGTCACGCCATCTTGAACAACCTCATGTTCGAAATAACTGTCACTGATTGAGAAAGTAAAGGCGCGCGCATGATCCAGCGAGTAGGTATAGTGACCGTCTGCGCCCTGGGCAGGCGCACTGGCGGCGACTTCAATCAGGTCGGCATGGCTCACCAGAGTCAGGCTGACCTCAAAATCGCTGAATTCATTGACGATTGACTCACCGACGATGATGTTATTTTCATCGACAACACGCCCGTAGGCAAGCCAGCCATCCTGTTCATGATAAGGAGGGATGAAGGGATACCAGTCTGAGATGTTGGCCTGCTGGTTAGTATAACCATAAATGCCAGGGTACTGAGGCAAATAAAAACGAAAACTGATGTTTATCGTGGTTGTCTCAAGGGGTTCCAGCGGCCTGGTCAACTGCAGGTATGTAAAAATGCCCTCCTCACGGTGAGAACCTATCAAGTCGCCGCTGAGACTGTATTGACTGTAACTGTTCTCATAATTGCGCGGCGGCACAACCAGCATGATTTCAGGCATGGGCTGTCTGCTCTTGTTGGTATAGGCGATTTTTTGGGTCACAGAGCCGAAATGGGAATAATAGTTGAAAATCAGGTCAAGCTTGTATTGTGTGCGATTGGCAGGTGGTTCTGGCAGGTGCTGCTGCTGGGCTGCATCGGTCGGCATCTGGGTCGAGTCACCATTTATACCAGTATCCATGGGTGCCGGCTCGATTTCTGCTGGCATCGGGGTTGGTTCCACGACCGCATCAGATGGTTTTTTCACACAGCCTGCCAGAAGCGTCAGGATGATGATCAGAAAGATTACACGCTGTTTTTTCATGCTATAAAAATTGTACCAGTTTGTAAAATACCGTTTTTTGAGCACGCCGCTGCGTCATTGCTGACCGCTGGGTAGCCTCATGACGGAGGATTTGCCTTCCCAGCCATCATCCAAGCGCGCCTGCTTGCTGAGACCACGGTGAAACACAGAACAAAAGTGGGGCAGGCGATACCAGGCAATCGTCTGTAACGTGGGTCTATTCTTCAATAATCGTGATCGTATGTGTGATTTCGGCGGTTTTGGACAGCATGGCAATGGCCTGACAATACCTTTCTTCGGTGAGCTGAACTGAGCGCTCAACATCTTTCCGCTTGATATCTCTGCCGGTGACGATATAGTCAAAATGCATTTTGGTGAAAACGTGGGGGTGGTCTTCTTCATGTTTCACGACGTGGATTTTACATTCAAAAGCAGAGAAGCTCACCCTTTTTTTGCGTAAAATTGAAATCACGTCCAGACCGGCACAGCCAGCCGCCCCCACTGCTAATAAAGCCACTGGTCGGAAGCCCTTGTTTTGTCCGCCGTGCTCTTCAGAAGCATCCATACTCACTTCGTGACCGCTTTCAGCCCATCCGGTCAGTTCCATACCCTCAACCCAGGTAACTTTTACATCCATTATTTATCCTTTTCTGCGGAGACGAGCGGCCAGTTTGGCTGAACGTCAAAATTCAACGGGTCAGTTTGCCCAATTGCCAGATGCCGATAAGCGGCAGCAGCGATCATGGCGGCGTTGTCGGTGCACAACCTTATATGGGGAATATGCACCCGAAATCTGGTCTGTGAGCGGAAAGCTTCACGCAGAGGCCGATTGGCGCTGACCCCACCGGCAACGATGATGTCTTTGGCTTTATATTCTTCGGCAGCGGCAATCGTCTTTTCATACAGCGCGTCCACCACAGCTTGCTGAAAGCTGGCGGCCAGATCCTCGACCGGCAACTTCTTGGCCGAACTTTTGTAATCTTCCACGGTCCTCAAAACGGCTGTCTTGAGCCCGCTGAAGGAAAAATCCCAGGGTTTGTCCATGCGCGCTATCGGAAAATTGAAGGCGCGGGAGTTACCGGTTTGCGCGGCCTTCTGGATGGCTGGCCCGCCCGGGTAGCCCAAATCAAGCAGGCGGGAAACTTTGTCGAAGGCTTCGCCTGCGGCATCATCAGCGGTGCTTCCCAGGGATTCGTAGTCAAGATGATCCTTCATCAAGACCAATTCAGTGTGACCTCCCGAGACCAGCAGGGCGACTAATGGAAATTTTGGTTCCGGACCTGGCTTGGAATCGGAAGGATACAGCCAGGCAGAATAAAGGTGCCCTTCCAGGTGGTTGACACCGATAATGGGCAATTGGGCAGACAGGGCCAGCGCTTTAGCCAGGTTTACACCAACAACCAGAGAGCCAGCCAGACCCGGACCTCTCGTCACCGCAACTGCGTCCAGATCGTTCATTTGCATATGAGCTTCCTGCAGCGCTTCGTTGACAACTGCATGGATAGCTCTCACGTGCTCGCGCGAAGCCAGTTCCGGGTAGACCCCGCCAAACTGGGCGTGAAGGTCAACCTGGCTGGCGATCTGGTTGCTCAGAATGACCCGCCCGCCTTCAACTACAGCGGCGGCAGTTTCATCACATGAGCTTTCGATCCCGAGCACGCGTAAGTAATCAGTTTTCATCTCAGCCCTCTTTCATCGGTACAACCAGTTCCATGGGATAATCCACGATCTTTTCGAAGCGGCTATCCTCGGTTACATACCAGGTGTCTTCGAGCCGAATACCGAAACCACGGCTGGGGTAATAGAGTCCAGGCTCAATAGTGAAAACCGAGCCGACCTGAAGGATATTGCTGGGGTCTTCCTTGCGACCAAACCAGGGTTTCTCGTGGACGTTGAGGCCCAGCCCGTGCCCAAGACTGTGGATGTACCCTTCTTCGATGGCCTCGTTCTGACGGATGGTCTCGTGACCCAGAGACTCAAACAGCTCGCAGGTGCGGTCCTGGTATTTGGGCGCGTGGGCTCCCAGTTCCAGCTCGGCAACCACTTGTTGGTAGACCTGCTTGACCTGATCGTAAGCTTCCTGAACCTCGTTGGGGGCATAGCCGAGGCACCAGGTGCGGGTGAAATCGTAGAAATAACCGCCTCCAGCCTGACAGGGAAAGATATCGAACACGATGCTCTTGCCCAACTGGATCGGATCTGTGGCTGTACCGGTACTGTGGGGTATCCCTGCGTCTCTTCCGATCGCGAAAATTGTAGACTCAGGGTTTTCAGCGCCCGCTTCTGCCAGCCACAAGTCAATCAGGCTCTTGACATCTCCGATGGTCAGAGGGCTGCCATCCGCTTTAATTAATGTTTCCTGGCCGACTTGGTGATTGCTCAAGAAGTCCTGCACCCGGGCGACCACGCCGGTAGTGATTTTTCCCATTTTGCGAATCTCTTCAATTTCAGCCGGGTCTTTGGTCGCGCGGGCCTGCATGATGATTGCCTGGTCGAAGTCACCACTAAAGTGCAGTTCGGGCAATAATTCTTCCAACCGTTTTATCAGAGAGAAGAAAGGACCGATTTCTCTGTTGCCATAGAGAAGCACTTTGCCTGCGGTCAAACCGATATCTTCGAGCATCTTTTGGTATCTCAACGCGCTGGCTTCCAGTGGATTGCCATCAGCCAATTTAAGAAATTCACTGGTGGGATAGCGCGAATAGGACACCAGTTCAAAGCCGGTTTTGGCTGCTTCCTCGCGTTCCATCGTGCCGTGGAAAAGAATTGGTTCTCTGCCAGGGAGGATGAAAAGGTCAGCGGCTGTAACGTGGATGCGGCCGGTGAAATAAGTCATGGAAGGGTTGTGTTGAGCCGCGCCGCTGATCCATAGGGCATCGACCTGCTTTTGTGTGATCAATTGTTCAAGGTCTGTTTTCATAGGGTTCCTCTTCGAGTGCAATTTTAAGATTAATTAATAATACCGCGTCCTGAGCGGGGAATACGGTTCTGGGGTCAAGCAGCACCAGGTCGTCTTCTATTCTGGTAATGATGGGAGGGTCCATCTGACGCAGCCGCTTGCTTAGACGCGGTGCTGATTTTGGCTTCAAGGCCAGCAGCCAGGTTGGCAGCGTCTGCCCAGGCAGGCTGCCTCCGCCAATCATGGACTCGCCACGGACAACTACTCCGACGCCCAGTTCCCTCTGCCACAGCTCGGCTTGCTTTTTAAGATCATTTTCAGCGCGTGAGAGCATGATCAGGACGGGGATCGCATGGGCAGCTTCGCCTTTGAGATAATCGAGCAGGGTGGCCGTCAGGGCAGCGAGGCAGAGTTTGTCTGCTCTGAGTGCCCGATAAAATGGATGCCGGCGGATCTTGTCGATATATTTCGCTTTGCCCACGACCAAGCCAGCCTGCGGCCCACCCAGCAGTTTGTCTCCTGAAAAACATACGATGTCCACTCCCTGAGCCAAGGCTTCCTGGACGGTCAGTTCAGCCTCCAGGCCGAAAGCGGCCGGGTCGATCAGCGCGCCTGAACCAAGGTCGTACAGCACGGGGATCTCGTATTGATGGGCAAGGTTTGTGATTTCAGCAATCTCAGGTGAGGAGGTGAAGCCGACAATCTTAAAATTAGATTGGTGGGCGATCAGGATCAGATTCGCACCCTCCTGGATGGCGTTTTCGTAATCACTAAGATGGGTGCGGTTGGTGGTGCCAATCTCGACAATTTTTGCGCCAGATAGACGCATTACTTCCGGGATGCGGAAGCCTCCACCGATCTCAACCAATTGGGAGCGGGAAATAGCTACCTTTTTTCGGTTGGCAAGGGCGGCCAGTGTCAGCATGACTGCACCAGCGTTGTTGTTGACCACCAGCGCGGCTTCAGCCCCGGTGAGCTGCGTGAGCAGCTGGGCCGCGTGAAGGTCGCGTTTGCCGCGCTGACCTTTGGCAAGGTCGTATTCCAGGGTGGAATAGACCTCACCGATACGAGAGACCTCCTCCAGAGCAGATTCGCTCAGCGGTGCCCGACCGAGATTGGTGTGCAAGACCACGCCGGTGGCATTGATCACACCGCGCAGCGTGGGGGCGGACTGGTCCCTCAGTAAGCCTTCGATTCGGGACAGAATTTCATCTTCTGTAGGGACCGCCGGGAGGTTGGCAACCTGGCTGCGAATCTCATCGAACACCTCTCGGGTCGCCTGCAGGCACCACTGATGCCCATATTCTTGCAATAAAGCTGCCATAGTCGGCAAATTTAGCAGGTAATCGACCGAAGGAATCGCGCTGTAATTATTCATTTCAGGCAGGCAGGTTGGGCTTCCAGCGGCTGCGTTCCCACATGCGGATAAGAAATTCGATTAGAAAAAGGGCGATTCCCATAATGATACCCAGCGGTAAAGATAATACCCGGGCAATCTGGAGCCAGCTGAGCAGGGCGGCAAAAACACCAAACCAGACAGCCTGGCGGATGATAACGTGTGGACCTGCGGGAGGGTCCGAAGAAAAACGGCGATTGATCACCCAGGCGAGGGGCATAAACAACCCGGCACACAGAAGAATAAGAGTCAAATAGAAGAGCCAACGAGGCCCAACTGTGGGTAGAGTCTGGGTAAGCACCAGATAGAGCCCTCCGCCACCCAGGAGGATCAAAATCACAACCGCAGGCAGGTAATAGGAAAAAGGCTGGGGGCTGTCATCTCGTAGCATGCTGAAATTATACATTAATTGTCTCAACACCGGAGTGATCAGACAATCATTGTCGGGAGAACTCGTCCCCAACCTCTATTTCGGATCGCAGGCGCGGTTGGGCCTAACCACTTGCAAAAAAGCTTGTAAAGGTATAAATAATCCTGGTTTCTGCTCCTGAAAGTAGGCTTCGACAGTCTCTCATTAATTGAACCGGCCCAGAGGATGTGATAAACTTTTCTGCGAGTGAAAAGACAACTGACGAACACAAATGCCTCGTCTGAGGCGTTTTTTAACTACCTGTGAGGAACGATGGATAAAAACCCGATTGCTAAAAAAAGCGCTTACCTGGATGCCCTAGACAGAGGTGTGCTCATTTTTGACGGAGCCATGGGTACAACGCTGCAATCCTATAATCTCAGCATTGAAGATTATGGTGGTGCCGCGTTGGAAGGCTGCAATGACGCGCTGGTCCTGGTTAAGCCTCAGGTTGTCTCACAGGTCCACCACGCGTTTTTGGAAGCAGGCGCGGATGTTATCGAAACCAACACCTTCAGGTCGAACCGGATTACTCTGGCTGACTACGCCTTACAAGACCGGGTTGTAGAACTGAATCAGAAAGCAGCCAGCCTTGCGCGGCAAGCCGCCAATGACTTCTCCACCCCGGAAAAGCCTCGTTTTGTTGCCGGCTCGATGGGCCCTTCGGGAAAACTGATCTCAGCTGATGACCCCGAGATGTCTGATATCAGTTTTGATGAACTTGCGGACGTCTTCCGTGAGCAGGCACTCGGTCTGATCAGAGGCGGTGTTGACTTGCTGCTGATCGAAACATCCAATGATATTCTGGAGGTCAAAGCCGCCATCAACGGCATCCGCCTGGCGTTGGAAGAGGAACAACGCTGGCTGCCCATCCAGGCACAGGTCACGCTGGATGTAAATGGCAAGATGCTTCTGGGTACTGACATAACGGCTGTAACTGCCATCCTGGAAGGGATGGGCGTGGACGCCATCGGGCTCAACTGCTCCACCGGGCCCGAGCACATGCGCGACTCGATCGAATATTTAACTTCGCACTCCTCTTTGCCCATCTCCAGCATTCCCAACGCCGGATTGCCTCTGAACGTCGATGGTGTGGCGGTTTATCCGATGACACCGGAAGAATTTTCAAGTCAGCTGGGAGACTATGTTCAACGAATGGGCGTGCGCATTGTCGGCGGGTGTTGCGGAACCCGACCGGAACACATTGCGGCGCTTGCTAAAAAAATCGATGAGATTAACGCCGCGAAAACAGCATCCGAATCGGAGGCAATGCTGGCATCACCTGTACAGGCAGTCCAGATCGAACAGCAACCGGCCCCATTTATCATCGGTGAACGGATGAACGCGCAGGGCTCAAAAGCCTTCAAACGCCTCCTGTTGGCAGAAGATTTTGATGCCATCATGCAGGTGGCTTACGATCAGCTTGATTTTGGCGCACACGGTCTGGATATCAGCGTGGCGACTACCGAACGCGGCGATGAAGCCGAGCTAATGAAAACAATTGTCAAACGGCTTTCACTGGAAGTGCCTGTTCCGTTGATCATCGACACCACAGAGGTGTCTGTCGCTGAAGCCGCCCTGAAGACCGCGCCCGGTCGCTGCCTGATCAATTCGACCAATCTTGAATCGGGGACAGAAAAGGCTGGCAAAATGTTTACACTTGCCAGGCAATACAGCGCCGCGGTGCTGTGCCTGACTATCGACGAAGAAGGCATGGCTAAAACTGAAGAGAGAAAATTGGCCATAGCCAAAAGAATGCACAATCTGGCTTTGGACGACTTCAATCTCAGAGCCCAAGACCTTGTTTTCGACCCGCTGACCTTTACCCTGGCAACAGGAGAAGAGGTCTGGAGGGAGAGCGCTGTGGAGACCCTCAAAGGGATTTCCGCGATTAAGCGGGAATTACCGGGCGTGCACACCTGCCTGGGAGTGAGCAATATTTCCTTTGGTCTGGCTCAGGCAGCCCGCAAGTTGATCAACAGTGTCTTTCTACACCATGCGGTTGAATATGGGTTGGACATGGCCATCGTCAACCCCGCCCACATTCGTCCTTATGGAGAGATTCCTGCCGAGCAGAAAAAACTCGCTGAAGACCTGATATTCAATCGTTCAGCAGATGCGCTGGAGAAACTGGTAAATTATTTTGAGACCCATGCTGACGGGGAAGCCGGTGCCGTCGAAAAAAAGGATCCTTTTGAGGGCTTGAACGCTCGTGAACGTCTTTTTCAGCGGATCATTCTGCGCCAGAAAAACGGTCTGGAGGACGATATTGATCAGATCTTGTCTGAGACGGATCAGCCCAGGGCCGAAGCCGCGGTCCAAGTCCTCAACCAGGTGCTTTTGCCTGCCATGAAAGTTGTTGGCGACCGCTTTGGTTCAGGAGAACTGATTCTACCCTTCGTGCTTCAGTCTGCTGAGGCGATGAAGAAAGCGGTCTTTCACCTGGAACAATATCTGGAAAGACAGGAAGGACTCAGCAAGGGCAAGATCGTTTTGGCCACGGTTTATGGCGATGTTCACGATATCGGCAAGAACCTGGTCAAAACCATCCTGGCAAATAACGGCTATGAGGTGGTAGACCTTGGCAAACAAGTGCCGGCCGAGGAAATCATCAGCCGCGCTGTAGAAGAAAATGCAGACGCTGTCGGGTTGAGCGCATTGCTGGTATCGACCAGCAAACAGATGCCTCTGATTGCCAACCAATTCCAACGACGTGGAATCGAGATGCCGATCCTGATCGGCGGCGCGGCCATCAACCCCCTGTTTGCTGAGCGTATCGCCCAAAATGCGGAACTTGGACCCTACCAGGCGGGTATTTTCTATTGCAAGGACGCTTTTGAAGGTCTCAGCGTTATGGACCAGTTGGTCGACCCTGAAAGGAAGCCCTTATTACAGCAAGCACAGGCATATGTCGCGTCTGAAGTGAATAAACCCGAAAGAAAAACAAGCGCAACGCCAGGAACCGCGGGCCGCGTCCCTCCGGCTAAAATCATTCCGTCTGTAGCACCGTTGGGCATCCGAATTGAAAAGCAACTGCCGTTCGAAGAAGTGGCAAAACTGATCAATCTGACCGAATTGTACCGGCTTTCCTGGGGCGCGAAGCAAGTGCGTGGGCAGGAATGGCAGCAGTTGAAGGCAGAGTTTGACCAGAGGCGGATGCGCATGCTCAGGCAGGCGCAAGACGAAGGGTGGATCCAACCGCAGGCGGTGTACGGCTATTTCCCGGTTTGGGCAGATGGAGATGACCTGGTGATTTATGAACCGCGCGAGAACAGCATTTCTAACCCCATCGAAATTATCAGGCTGAACTTCCCCCGTCAAACCAAGGGCGAAGGTTTGTGTCTGAGCGATTACTTCTTACCGGTTGGCAGTTCCAGATTCGACCTGCTGCCGCTGCAAGTGGTAACGGTTGGCAGAAATGTCACCGAGCAATTTGAAGAACTGGATAGTCAGGGGCAATATTCTGAGGGCTATTTCCTGCACGGGCTTGCCGTCCAGATGGCTGAAGCCAGCGCTGAATTCATTCACCGTCAGATTCGTGCAGAGCTGGGCATTGGGGCTAAGCAGGGCTTTCGGTATTCCTGGGGCTACCCCGCGGTTCCCTGGCTGAAAGAACACCGCAAGGTGTTTGATTTACTGCCGGCGGAAAAAGTGTTGGGCATGGAACTGACCTCCGCCTGGCAGCTCGTGCCGGAGCAATCAACAGCGGCAATGGTGGTTCATCACCCGCTGGCCAAGCCCTTCGATGCCGGCATTAACCGGATGGACCAGCTGCTGGAATAATTAACCCAGACAAATTCCAGGTTTATCCAACCTCGCGACACACCTACCAATAGAGCCATGGTCGATAGGGTAAAATAGTTGTATTCAGGAAGTGGATATGAAAACTATGAAAACGATCTTTATCCTGTTGTTTGGTTTTTTAGTGTTTCTCTCGGGCTGCGTGCCGATAAGTCCGGATGGTTTAGCTGCCGGGCAACAAACGGCAATTGCCGGTACGGTGACAGCTGTTATCGAACAAGAGCGCACACCAGGCCTTCAGACCGCGACGCCTGCTCTTACCGAGCCCGCTTCTACCTCGACACCAGGAGAGCTGTCCTCAGAACCTACCAATGACTCCACGCCGACCCCAAGCAGCACGCCCGTCTCTCAAGCTGTGATTGGCCCTGATGCCTATCCCGATGGGGTCAACCCGCTGACCGGTTTGAAAGTGGAAGACCCCGCTCTTTTGCGGCGCAGACCGGTGATCATGAAGGTCTCCAACCACCTGATTGATAACCAGCCCCACTGGGGGCTTTCTTCGGCGGACATTGTTTTTGAGTATTATATTGGTTGGGGCGCCAACCGCTACGCCGCGCTTTATTACGGTCAGAATGCAGACAAAATCGGGCCGATGCGGTCGATTCGCCGCGTCGATGGTCACCTGGGAAGCCTGTACCAGGCGGTGATCGGCTCTACCGGCGGGGACAAGGAAGACGTTTTACCTTACCTCGACTTCTACATTCCTGGACGATATTTTCTGGATAAATATCTCTGTCCTGGGGTCTGCGACGACGGCAGAAATTACGTTTACAGCGTTTTTGGGGATTCTGCTGCGCTCTCTAACTACTTCAACTATCTCGGATACGCAAAAGATGACCCCGATCTGAGCGGTATGGCTTTTTCAGCATCAGCGCCATCAGGAGGGCAAGAGGGCAAAAGTGTCTGGATTATCTGGACCTCCTCCAGTCAGGCTCACTGGATCTATGACGCGGCAACCGGTAAATATCACAACTGGACCATTGACGAGAGCACTTACTACGTTTATAAACCCCTGATCGATCAGAACACGGGTGAACAGCTGTCCTTTTCTAACATCATCGTTCTGAAAGCCCCCTATACTGAGATAAAAGGGACGTTGCACACCATCGATCTCATCGGAAACACGACCGGCTACGAAGCAACCATCTTCCGTAATGGGCAAGCTTATGAGGTCTCTTGGAAAACACCCGAACGAAACAAACCGATCCAGTTCTTTGACGGTGACGGAAATCCCTTCCACTTACAACCTGGTAACACCTGGATGACCATTTTTGGCACAACCTCACCTTCAGAAGTCGAAAATGGCGACTGGAGCATCACCTTCAATATGCCCTGATATGCGCACCTTAATTCTTTCGGACATCCATGCCAATCTTACTGCCTTCGAGTCGGTTCTTGCGGCTGCCGGTGAGGTGGACCAGGTCTGGTTTCTGGGTGATGTTGTTGGTTACGGGCCGGACCCCAACCAATGTATTGAATTGCTTCGTGCCCAGCCCAATTTGCAGGCGCTGATGGGCAACCATGACGCCGCCTTAATGGATTTTATCTCTATCGACCGCTTTAACCACGAAGCGGCTGAAGCCATTCGTG
>CAZHXQ010000003.1:0-59281 GCA_964536465.1 uncultured Anaerolineaceae bacterium | reverse complement strand
TTATGCTTTTCCTGGTGAGAGTATGCGAAATAGAGAGCTTCCCCTCTAATATCGGTTGACATCCCAATTTTCAAGTGTTAGGATAATGACACAATTGAAAACTTGAGGTAACCCGATACCCGGATGTCAGGGTGTAATGGCGGAAGCTGGTGAAAGACCAGCACTGTACCGCAACTGTAAGTCGA
This sequence comes from uncultured Anaerolineaceae bacterium, assembly GCA_964536465.1. Lineage (GTDB taxonomy): Bacteria > Chloroflexota > Anaerolineae > Anaerolineales > Anaerolineaceae > Mesolinea. The sequence goes on along the minus strand of CAZHXQ010000003.1, from coordinate 59,096 downwards.
TTCGACAAGTCAGGAAGCCAACCTCAGGAAACCCACAATACCTTCTCGGATTAAGAGGGTGGGTGAGACAGGCTCATATTCTCAACCCTTTCTAATCCAGAAAGGGTTGATTTTTAGAAATCGAGGAGAATATGAAAAAAATCCTGACCCTTCTGGCCATACTGATCATCATTGTTTTGCCTGCTTGTCAGGCACCTGTTCAGATAGTGGAAACTGACCATGTCTCGACTGAAGCCTACCCGCTGGAAATGAGCGCTGAGGCCACCCCTGTTGAGACGGTTACTGAGGCCTATCCGTTTGAGGAAGCTGTTCAAATTTCCGACGAAACTGAACAGGTCACCATTAATTACGCTCAAAACTTCACCCTGGAGTATAAAGACGGCTATAAACTGCTGACCGTTACCACTCCCTGGAGCGGCGCTACCAAACCCATGGTCTACGCCCTGATTCCAAGAGGAGCTCAGATTGAGCCAGACCTGGCAGACGCGATTGTGGTGTCCACACCAATCAGCAGTTTTGTGGCACTCAGCACCACCTATTTACCCTTCCTTGAACAAATCGATGAATTGGATAGTCTTGTGGCAGTCGATTCCGCTGATTACACCTTTAACGCGCAGGTGCGCGCTGGGGCTGCAGAAGGCACAATCGCAACCGTCGGAAGCGGTTCGACCATTGATGTCGAGAGATTGATCGAACTCGATCCGGACCTGATCATGACCTCTGCTTCTGGTTTAACCGAATGGGATTCTCACCCGGTGCTCGCTCAAGCTGGCCTGCCTGTGGTGATCAATGCTGATTACCTGGAGCAAGAGCCCTTGGGTAGAGCAGAGTGGAGTAAATTCATTGCCGCGTTTTATGACAAGGAAACTGAGGCTGCTCAGATTTTCGATGCCATCGTAGAACGCTACCAGGCGGCTAAAGCCCTCACAGAGGGAAAAAGCGACAAAGTAACCGTTCTAATCAACACCGCCTATGAAGGGGTCTGGTATTTGCCAGGCGGCGAGAGTTTCGCGGCAATTTTGCTGCGGGATGCCGGCGCGGATTACCTGTGGGACGATCTGGAAGGTTCCGGAGCCATGCCAATCGACTTTGAAATCGTAGTTGAACGTGCCAAAGACGCCGACTACTGGATCAATGTCGGTTTCGCCAGTGATCTGGCGGGGCTGGCAGCCACGGACCCGCGCTACGCAGATTTCTCCGCTTTCAAGGAAGGTCGTGTTTTCAATAACAACGCCCGCATCACGGAAATGGGCGGTACAGATTACTACGAAAGCGGGGTCGCCAACCCAGATGTTGTGTTGATGGACCTGATTGCGATTTTTTATCCAGACCTGGCCGGAGAACACCAACTGTTCTATTACCAGGCACTGCAGTAAGTATTAACACATGAACCGGGCAGGGATGAGCACAAGAGGAAACCACAGTCCAACAAACAGACGGGCCGGGCTTTTTGCCTTGCTGGCTGTCTTGCTTTTGGCGGTAGTCAGCCTGAATCTATCGCTCGGCTCAGTTCGAATTCCACTGCGGGACATCATAAAAGTATTGTTGGGACAGTCAGGCGTAAAGGACAGTTGGGTTTTTATTATCCAGGAATACCGGCTGCCAAAAATTGTTACAGCAATTTTGTCAGGCATGGCATTGAGCGCTGCCGGACTGCAGATGCAGACTATGTTCCGCAATCCTCTGGCAGACCCCTTCATTCTGGGCATAAACTCAGGCGCCAGCCTGGGGGTCGCCCTGGCAATCATGGGCGCGGGTCTGGCAGGTGGACTGTTCATCCCTGCTCTAAGTGCCGCTGGCAGTCTGGGTCTGGTCGCCTCCGCTTCTTTGGGCGCGGCGTTTGTCATGGGCCTGATTTTGTTGGTCGGCCGGCGGGTCAACAATCCGACCACACTTTTGATCCTGGGTCTGATGTTCGGGCATGCCACCAGTGCCCTGGTAAGCCTGTTGGTCTTTTTCAGCGCGCCTGAAAAAGTGAAAGCCTACAGCATCTGGTCGTTTGGAGCCTTCAATGGCGTATCCTGGGGGCAGCTGAGTGTCTTGATTCCGGTGGTTGTATTCGCATTGGGCATGTTGGTCTTCCTGCCAAAAGGATTGAACGCGCTCCTGCTGGGTGAGGACTATGCCAATACCATGGGTTTGAATGTGAACAGGCTGCGATTGTTAATCCTGATCAGCGCTTCGATATTGTCTGGCGCTATCACAGCATTTTGTGGCCCGATAGGTTTCATTGGGGTGGCAGTTCCTCATATCGCCAGAAACCTGTTCAAAACCTCCAACCACAAACTTCTGATCCCCGCTGTTATTTTGATTGGCGCGATCGTAGCAGTTACGGCCGACCTGATCGCTCAGGTGCCGGGCAGTCAGTTTGTGCTGCCTATCAACGTGGTTACCTCTTTGTTTGGAGCGCCCTTTGTGCTTTGGGTGGTTTTGAAAAAGAGACGGGGGTCGGCAACCTTCAGCGTATGAAACCTTCGATACTCTCCACAAAATCGCTTGAGATTGGCTATCTAAACGGCAAGCCATCTCGCAAGGTGGTTGGCACTGATTTGAACCTGAACCTGTATCAGGGTGAGTTTGTCTGTCTGGTGGGTCCCAATGGCGCGGGGAAATCGACCCTGCTGAGAACGTTAACTGGCTTGCTCCCCCCTTTGAGCGGTCAAGTTCTCATCGCAGAAAAGCGCTTGGATCAGTTTACCCGCCGAGAACTGGCCCATCAGATCAGCGTCGTCCTGACCAGCCCGATCGAAGTGGGGGCGGTGACCGTTAACGAACTTGTCGCTATGGGTCGCTTCCCTTTTACTGGTCTTTTTGATCGCATGAGCGAAAACGACTGGAAAATCGTGCGGCAGGCGCTGGAAATGGTCGGTCTCGAAGGGTTCCAGGAGCGCATGGTTCATAAACTCAGTGATGGTGAACGCCAAAAGGTCATGATCGCCCGGGCGCTCGCCCAGGAGCCGCGCATTTTGGTGCTGGACGAACCGACCGCTTACCTGGATTTGCCCGGCAGGGTCAGCGTGATGAATCTTTTGCACGAGCTGGCTGCTGATCATGGCCAGACCGTCTTGACCTCAACCCATGACCTGGACCTGGCCATGCGCAGCGCAGACCGCTTCTGGTTGATGTCACCTGTTGGAGAAATCATCAGCGGCGCGCCCGAAGATTTGATCTTGAGCGGTGATTTTCAGCGGGTGTTTGCCCGCGATAAAATCAGTTTTGATCTGATGAACGGGCACTTCTCGGTTGCCGGCGCGGGTGAGGGTCAGATTTGTCTGCAGGGTGAGGGGCCAGAACGGACCTGGACGGAACGCGCCCTGCAGCGGGTAGGTTTTTCTGTGAAGGAAAACGCCGAAGGCTGCCAGGGACTGCGCGTAGGCATCAACAGGGACGGTACCCGGGTTTTCTGGGAGTTTTGGGAAAATGAGCAGGTGATGGAATTTTCAGATCTGCAGAGTCTGGTCAGTTATTTTCGTTCCAGAAGCACATGAACCCAGGTTAATATTCATTTTGGCTTGCCTGACCACAGCAGCATAATTCGAAGAGCTTCAACCTGGAAGGTAGTCTGTGCTTTAACCAGCGGCGCGTTCAATGGTCGCTGCCAAGCTTACCCGACACACCGGCAAACAGACGGCAAATAGTTGCTCAACTCGCAATGTAGGCATCTTTTTTCGCAGCCAGCGTCAGAGCATGCTTTGTGATTCCTCACGCGGTCAGGAAGGGTTCAATTAAGAGCACAATTGTCACCAGCATGATCAGTCCTGTGATCCCGTATGCCAGAATATTGACCATTTTTTTGTTGGTGTACATACCCATGATGTTTTGATCGTTGGCCAATTTCAGGATCAAAAGCAACAATACAGGCAGCAAAATCGCGTTCATGGCTTGAGAGAGAATCATCAGGCGGAACAGGGGCAGACCTGGGATCAACACCGTGATCAGGCTGACAAGCATGATCAGGGCGAAGCTGCCGTAAAACACGGGTGCCTCTTTGAGACTTCGGTTGAGTCCGCGTTCAAAACCAAAGGCTTCACTGATGGCATAGGTGGTCGAGAGAGGTAAAACCGAGACTGCCAGCAGCGAAGCGCCCAGCAAGCCAATTGAAAATAAAAGCCCAGCCCAATTTCCAGCCAGGGGTTCCAGCGCCAGGGCGGCATCCTTTGCATTCTCCACCACGATGCCTGCCTGGAAGAGCGTGGCGGCTGTCACGATGATGATGAACGCGGAAATCACGTTGCCCCAGGCCGCGCCAAAACTGACATCGATCTTCGTGTCGCTATAGTTCTCCATTTCCACACCCTTATCGGCGACTGAAGCCTGCAGATAAAAAATAGCCCAGGGGGTGATGGTGGTTCCGATGACAGCCAGGAAGGTAAAAATGTACTCCTGATCTAACACAAAAGAGGGTCGGATGAGGCTCTGCCCGATAATTGCCCAGTCTGGTTTGACCACAAACACGGCGAAAACGTAACTGAGCGAGGCGATACTGAGCAGCAATAAGGCCTTTTCGACGTATTTGTAATTTGCTCTCAAAATTAGCAGGATCATCAGAATGCCAGCGACAGGTACACTGATATATTTGCTGACCCCAAAGAGTTCACCAGCAGCAGCGATGCCGGCAAACTGGGCGATCGTGGTCCCCAGGTTGGCAATAATCAGAGCCAGCATGGCAAAGGTGGTGATTTTGACACCATAGCGTTCACGGATAAGGTCTGCTGTGCCCTTGCCTGTAACCGCGCCCATTCGGGCAGCCATCTCCAGCACAATTACCTCACCGATGGTGATGACCACTATCAACCACAAGAGGCTGTAGCCATATTTTGAGCCGGCCACAGAGTAGGTTGCAATACCTGGGGCGTCGTTATCCGCGGATGCGGTGATCAATCCTGGACCCAAAATTGCGAACAGGGTGAGAATTTTTCTGATCCAGAGAGGACGCATGATTTTCTGTTTCATATTATCTCCCTGCAAAGCGAGGCAGTCTCTTCTTCCAGGCAGTAGGCAGGACAGTGTCGAGCGCGTCATCCACCGTGACGATGCCGAGCATTTCCTGCGTTTCTGGGTCGATCACCGGTACAGCCATCAGATTGTATTTTGCTACCAGATAGGCTGCCTCATCCTGTGAGGCGAAGGGCGAGACTGTCACCGTGTGTTCATCGAACCAGGAAGAAAGTGGCATATCCAATGGAGAAGTAACCAACTCACGCAGGCTGATCACGCCTTTGAGGTGTTTATCTTGATCCAGAATGTAAACATAAAACATGAACTCATCTTCCAGCGCTCTCTCGTTGGTGCGCAAGTGCTGCAGGGCTTCACCGACGGTATAATCAGCAGGCACAAATGCGAATTCGGTGGTCATGATGCCGCCGGCAGAGGTTTCGTGATAGCGCAGAAGCGTTCGCATTTCCTCCTCTTCATCGTCTTCCATGAGGCGCAGCAACTCTTCACTCTTATTGCTATCCATATCAGAGAGAATGTCAGCAGCTTCGTCAGGCTGCATCTCTTCAAGAACATCTGCGGCGCGTCCGGGCTCAAGATGGGCAATAACCACCTGCTGGATTTCCACGGAGCTTTCTTCCAGGGTGTCGGCCAGTTGTTCATCCGTAAACCCTTCCAGAAAAGCCTTGCTGGTGTGAAAATCAAGGTCGTTTAAAATTGAGGCGATGTCGGCTGGCTCCATCTGTACCAGCCGTTCTCGTGAGACCTTTAGGCGCAGAGGGTCGTCGTGTTCAATGGAAGCGACGTCTTCCCAGGGAATGACGTTGACTTTCGGTTTTTTGTTAAAGAGTTTGGCGGTTGCTTTTACAAAATTGTCCAAACCCAGGCGCCGAAGCAGACCATAGCCGCCCACGTCCACACCGGTAAAGTGAAAAATCTGGTTTTTTCGGGCGATCTGCAAATCGTTTACTCGTACGAGGCGTTTCCCTTCGGTGTCAACAATTTGCTGATCGAGTACGCGTTGTTTCAGATACAACTCGTGACCACTGGGATGATAGATAAGGGGGTCTTCAGCACGTCGATTGAGCGTAATTGAAGGCCAGAGGGTTGCCAGGCTCTTGGCATCAATTAATTGATCCCCTTGCGCTGTGTTTTTGACCAGTATGGCAATGATCGGAGGCATGGAGCGCTCGGTATTATCAACCAGAACATCCTCCAGTTTTCCGATGACACGACCAAACGCGTCCCAGACTTTTTGATTGAGAAGTTTGCTTAGATAAATCATCTCGCACCTCACCAAGGTTGTATTTATGGCGATTCCAGGGGTCAGTCTTTTTCATCTCTGACCCTGGCTGCGGATGATTGTGCAATCAGATTCAGAGAATAGTTAGCTCAGCCTTACTGGGAGGCTGGGCCTGGTCTTCGCCCGGATAAGAATCGCTTCCTGAATTAGATAAATGTTTCATTTCTCTGTTGTACACTGATGGAAAATTATAACCTAAGATACCAATAAAATTGATTGATATTGCCAAAAAAGTCCACTAAAAAGTCAATTTACCACTTAGAGCCACAAAATACTTAAGGCAGTCGGTAAATCTGGATCGTTGGGCCGATGGTGTTAACAGTTTTTGTCTTGGTTACGAGATTGCTGAAAAAAAGATATTAAGGATTTCACCATGCCCGGTTCTATAAGAACAATGGGATGAAGGGGTAAAGTTGGCTAGAAGTTATAAGCTGATATTTTTCGCTGCTCCCCGAACATTTCATACAAAAGCGGAACCTGAGCCTTTAACGCTGAGGGTTCGGTTCGCCAGCAGAAGACATCACCCACGCCACCGTATTCAAAGGCGACGATCTCGGGCTGCCGCCATGCGCCCGCATAGAGCTGCTCTGCGGCCCATTTGGCAAGAGGCCAATCCTGAGGTTGAAGTTCGAAATGGTCGGTCAGAAACCCGCCATAGTGGCGGACGCCAGTCAGGTGCAGTTCAGCTAAACGATCAAGTGGCAGTCTGCGGACATAATCTTTTGGGTCAACCTCCATCAGGCGCGCGCTGATTTGCACGTGAGAGAGGTCCAACAATAATCCCAGCCCAGATTCCTCGATGAAATCAGCGATCATCGCTGGGTCAGCTGCCATTTTCAGTTCGGGCATTTGTTCGTGCCAGGGCAGGTTTTCGGTAATAATCTTCACGCCAGGCAAGTTCCTGCGCAAGCAGGCGACGTCTTCTTTCCAGCGATTCAGCAGGATCTTCCGATTCACCGGGCTGTCATGTTCAAGCGAAGGGTGATTTGAGAGATGCGTGTTCAGATGCGGTGTCACAGTTGTATACAAAAGACGATCGATCAGAGCAAAATCCAATTTCTTTACACTTCCGGCACCCAACGCGATGTCAAAATGAATGTAGACCTCACCGATTGTCCCTGCCGCTTTGACGATCCCATCCCAATCCGGGCACTTAAGCAGATCGACCCTAACTTCACCCTGTTCGATCAGTTCTTTCAATGGGGTAGAGTAGTTTACAGCGAATTTCATATTAAGCCGGATTGGCTTCTGCGCCCGCTTCCGCGAAGGGGTCAAGTTTTGTTTCCAGATCCTGACGGAACTGCTTTGTATAGAGGTTGTAATAAACCCCGCGCTGTCGGATCAAGCTCTTATGACTGCCGCTCTCCACAATCTGACCCTCTTCAATCACGAAAATCTGATCGGAAGATTTGATGGTCGAGAGCCTGTGAGCGATGATAAAACTGGTCCGCCCTGTCATCAGCTGCCGCATGCCTTTTTGGATCAAAGCCTCTGTCAAAGTGTCAACGGAACTGGTCGCTTCATCCATCACAAAAATATCTGGATTGGCTAATAGCGCTCTTGCGATGCTGATTAACTGCTTCTGACCAACGGATAGTTGGTTGCCGCCTTCGCCGACATCGGAGTCATAACCCTTCTCGAATTTGACAATAAAGTCGTGCGCGCCGGCCAATTGAGCCGCATGTTCGATTTCTTCATCGCTGGCATCCAGGCGACCGTAACGCAGATTGTCGCGGATGGTGCCAGAGAAAAGATGTGGGATTTGAAGAACCACACCGATGCGCGACTGAATATCGTCAAGCGAGTAGTTCAGATAATCGTTACCGGCTATGCGTATGGTTCCCGCAGTAGGTTCATAAAAGCGGCAGAGCAAGTTCACGATGGTGGTTTTGCCACCGCCGGTCGTGCCTACCAGGGCGACCTTTTGCCCCTGCGGAATATGAAAACTGAGATTCTGGATCACAGGTTCGTCGTCTTCGTAATGGAAAGAAACGTTTTCAAATTCCACGTCGCCCACCAGAGATTTCACTGGAATGAGGTTTTTGCGGTCGCGTACTCCCGGTTGGGATTCCAACAAGGAGAAGACTCGTTCAGAAGAAGCAATGGCATTTTGCATCTCAGCGTAAACCCTCGCCAGGTCCTGGATTGGCCAGAGGATAAACATGATGTAAGAGATGAAAGCCTGCAAAGTACCCACCGAAAGCAGACTATTGCCGACCATGTTGCCGCCCCGCCAGAGGATCAGTACCAGAGAAATTGCACTGATGGTCTGGATGGTGGGTAGATAAATGGCCGAAAGAAAACCAGCCCGGTAACTCTCACGGAACATGTCGGTTGAGAGCACTTTGAAATCCTGCAGGTTTTGGTCCTCGCGCAGCAGCGCTTTGACGATGCGAACACCGGTGATGTTCTCGTTTAGTGAGGCGGTCATCTTGGAATTAGCCTTGCGCGATTTCCGGTAATGGTAATAAATTTTCACACGAAACTTGAAAGACACAATCACCATCAGCGGGAGAGAGAGGATAACAATCAGCGCCAGTTGTGTGTTTAACTGCAACATAAAATAGATCGCAAAACTGATGTTGGTCAGCGCCCACATCGAGTCTACGATTCCCCAGGTCAGCAGATCGCCCATCTTTTCAGTGTCGGAGGTAACCCGTGACATGATCCAACCAATCGGGGTCTTGGAGAAATAGGACAAAGACAGCTTTTGCAGGTGGTTGAATAACTTCTTACGCAAATCGTAACGAATGCGTTCTCCCTGGATCCCGACACTCAACATCATCACAAAGAAAGCCACAACTTGCCCGAGGATTACCATTCCGTAATTCCAAAACAACCTGACCATGGCATTCATATCCCGGGCGACAATTCCTTCATCGATGATGCGCTTGTTTAGAACGGTGAAATAGGCGTCAAGCCACGACACTACCGCGATGGATAAGATGCCTAACAGCACAGTCAGCCAATAGGGTTTAAGTAAATTCAGGAGGCGACGTAAAACGCCGCTCTTGAGATCTACTTCATCATCTAATTCTTCTTCATCATAAAAGGTCGACACGTTCAATTTCCTCTTGCAGGGCACTGTCGATCCGGGCCTGGATCTCATAGATGTCCTGGTAAATTCCGGGTTGGTTTACTAACTCTGTATGCACACCTTTTTGTACAATCTTGCCCTGATCGAAAACCAAAATTTGATCCGCATTCATGATGCTCTGAATGCGGTGAGCGATGATAAAGGTAGTGCGGTTCGTCATCAATTTTTCCAGCGCGGCCCTGATCTGAACTTCAGTTTCCATATCTACCGACGAGGTGGAATCATCCATGATCAGAATGCGCGGGTTGATCAGCAAGGTGCGGGCGATCGCCAGACGCTGCTTTTGCCCGCCAGACAAGGTTACACCGCGCTCTCCGACCATGGTGTCATAGCCGTTCTTGAACTCGAGAATAACGTCATGTATGGCGGCTTCCTGGGCGGCGGCGATGATCTCGTCTTCACTGACCTCGCGATGAACGCCATAGGTGATGTTTTCGCGAATCGAAGTGGAAAACAAGAATGGTTCTTGCTCCACGATACCAATCTGGGAACGCAGGAACCGACGGGAATAGTCGTTGAGGTTGACACCATCCAGCAAAATCTGCCCGCAGGTCACATCGTAGAAACGGGGTAACAGATTGACCAGAGAAGTTTTGCCGGAACCGGTGGATCCGAGCAGGGCGACTACTTCGCCGGCTTCGCAGCTGAAACTAACATCTTCGAGTACGACCTGGTCTTTTTCGTAGGCGAAGCAGACGTTGTCAAACCTTATTTGACCCTGGATATTTCCTTCCGGTTGGTACGTGGCTGAAGTCATGTCTTCTTCATCGGCTTTCAGGATAGTCGAGATGCGACCCAGCGAAACAAATGTCTGCGATGTGGCGATGATCAGACGACCGAGGTTTCTGATCGGCCAAATAAGCCAGCCAAGCAAACCGACAAAGCTCAGATATTGACCAAGGGTCATGATATTATCGAAGACCATGGTCGCGCCGATGTAACTGCTCGCGATGGTTTGCCCGGAACAAACGATGTCGGTCAGCGGCCAGAACAGGCTGTGCATGCGGATAAACTTCTTGCCCAAACGGTACTTTTCCTTATTATCTTTATCAAACTTTTCAATTTCATAATCCTGGCGGGCGAAAGCCTTGACCACCCGAACACCACTGAGGTTTTCCTGCAGGTCAGTTGAAATTTTGGCTCCCTGTTCCTGGTAGGCTTCGTAAGCCTTAGAAAGAGCTTTAAAGAAAATCATGGAAACTATCAGAATGATAGGAATGATAATAATTGAAATTAACGCCAGCCTCAGGCTAATCCGGGAAATGGCAATAAAGGAGATCACGAAAATCATGACGATACGCCCGATGCCGATGGCCTGGTCTGCGAAGAAGCGCCTGATTGTGTCTACATCTGAAGTTGCCCGCTCTAACAAATCGCCTGTTTTGGCTTCCGAATGGTAGCTATAGGGCAAGCGTTGGATGTGGTCGAAGAGGTAATCGCGCAGGCGTCGGGTGGAATTTTCAGCGGTGAATGTCGCCATCCAACTGCTCATGAAGCTCGATAAGGCTTGCAGTGTGATCAAACCACCAAAACTTAAGGCAGAGACAACCAGATCGGTGCCTGCCACGCCCTGCTCCAGTATGCGATCAACAAAGCCACCCAGATAGAGGTAAATGAAGGTGCGGGCTATGGCAGCCAACCCTGTGAACAGGTTGGCGACCAGGTAGTGGAGGTGAAAGCCACTCATTAAATGCCATAAACTGCTCGGTTTCTTGCCCGAGATAACTTTGTTTATATCAATTGGCCCGTAGGACTGTACTGTGTTACTCATCTCATCTTCTCTGTTGTTTTTCCTCAAAAAGCACGAAGAGCAAGTATACTCCCCGTGATAACCACAGTCAATTCAGTTTGACACAATGTCGTGATACTTGGAGAAAATTGGGTGGCGGCGCTCTATGTGCTTTTCAGTGAGATTGAGTCTACAAATTCGATTGCCTGGTCGATCAGCTGCTGATTATCCTGATCTAAAAGCATGGTATGAGAAGCGTTTTCCAAGACGAGTAGGCGTTTATTTGGCGAAGAAATCGATTGGATAATCTCCTCCCCAGCGCTGACCGGCACGGTTTTATCTGCTTGACTCACAACCACCAGCGTGGGTTGGGTCACCTGGCCAAGTTTTCGTTTTACTTGCTTTTGAAGTTTCAACAATTGAACGGCACCTTTCATTGGATAGACGTTGTAGCCTTTCCATTCCTGGTCGTTAGACTTGTGGCTCTTATCGAGGTACTTCTTAAAATATTGCATCAGATAAGCGGCTTTCAGGTTCTTGACTCGCAACGCTGGCGAGAAGAGAAGCAAGCCAGCTGCTTCGCGGAACTCAATTGCGGCGAGCAGGCAGAGCACGGCGCCCATTGACTCACCACCCAGCCAAACAGTGTCACAACTTTCACGTAAACCCAAATAAGCCTGACGCACGGTCTGGTACCAATCTTGCCAACGGACTTTGTTAAGGTCATCCGGATGCGTGTCGTGCCCGGGCAGAAGTGGCGCTGAAACAGTATAGTCTTCTCGCCCAAGGCGTTCTGCCAGAGGTTTGACTTCCGTGGTGGTTGCAGTGAAGCCGTGTAGGAGCAAGAACCCCGTTTTATTACCAGGGTGGTAAAAACTCGACCCGTCAAGGTGTGGCTTTACGATGTAATGATTGCTCATATCTGTTCCTATCCTTTATCACTGTGGCTTGGAGGTTTACCTGCTGCCTCCCTCAGATGCCGCGAGCCGAAACAGCATTCCTGAGTCCCGGTTTTGCGAAGTCAGCAAGTCTGCTTACAAGGTTATTGTTGGCGTGGCTTTCAATCACCTGGACCAATACAGCAATTTGTCGATCAGGGTTCTAAAGTTTTGGGTCCCTGAAGACATGCTTAGAAAACCGAAATTGCCGGGAGCGGATACCGCGCTGCGTGTGGCCGAACCCACCTTCTGCCTGTTAATGTAAAACTCAAAGGCATCTTCGTTTGCGAGAATACCGATTTGGTTGGTCTCGCCCACGGGGTTGAGGGCATCGCTGGCCTGATAAGGCAGGATATCGATGGTTTCATTGCCAAGGGTGTACAGAGTAAAGCCCCATTTGCCATCACAAGTGACTCCCATGTAGTAAAAATCGCTGCCTCTGCTCCAGCGGATAACCAGACCAAAACGATCTAATTCTCTGCAGTTGGGCATTTTGAAGGTGGTTTCAAAATAGCCGTTTTGAACTTCTGGTTTGGTGGTGTAATAACTGCTCCACCAGGGAGTGCCTTTGGAAGTGAACTCAAGCTGTCCGTTGCTGGCCATGGAATAAAGCTGCGCGCTTTCGAAATGCCAATAATCACCTACCTCAAAATCCTCAATAAAGGTAGCCTGACCGCCCCAGGGATCAGTTGAGGGAGCTTGCGTCGGAGCTGGAGTATCTGTGGGGCTTGGTTCAGGCTGAAGAGTTGCTGTGGTACTGTTCGCCTCACCTGCGGCTGGTGTTAGAACCTCCTGCAGCCCGGCTGGGGGTGTTTGGGTCTGGTCGGCAAAGACCACCTGGGTTTCATCGAGTTCCTTGGCGGCTTGTGTTTGGGCTCCCTGAGTCAGGATCAAAGAAACGCGAGTCTGAACCACAGGATCCTGAGAGTAATCTTCTTGACCCGGGAAGTTACAGCCAGTGAGCATGAGCATGATTAACAGGACAGGCAAGAGTTTTTTCATAGGGCTTTCCCTTTCTTATTTTCTGCTGATGTCTTTTCAATTTTACTCCAGACTCTACTGTCTTTTAACGGTAAAAGACCTTGAGTCGAGAAGGGCTATAATTGAGGCGTATCTTAAGGGTATTTATTTTGTTATTCATTTAAGCAACCAAGAGGAGGTATTATGGATTTATTTAGCAAAGCATACAATTATGAGACCGCCAGGCAGGCAAGAGCAGGTGGCTACTATCCTTATTTTATTCCCTTGGACCGCAATGAAGGCTCCGAAGTGGTATATCAGGGCCGCAGGATCATCATGTGCGGCTCAAATAACTATCTGGGGCTGACCACGCACCCCAAGGTGCGGCAAGCCGCCATCGAAGCGATCGAAAGATACGGTACCAGCTGCACGGGTTCCCGGTTTTTAAATGGCAACATGACCATTATCGAAGAATTGGAAGAAAAACTGGCCAAGTGGGTTGGCAAAGAGGCTGCTCTGGTTTTCTCGACCGGAATGCAGGTGAATCTTGGCACGATCAGCGCGCTGGTTGGCAAGCGCGATATCGTTATCCTCGATAAAGAGGATCACGCCAGCATTGTCGATGGGGCGATATTGAGCGGTGGCAAAATTGCGCGCTATCGCCACAACGATATGACTCACCTGGAACGTGTTTTAAAGAGTCTGCCGGAAGAGCCAGGGAAACTGTTGGTTGTTGACGGACTCTTTAGTATGGAGGGTGATATCGCGCCTCTGCCAGAGATTATCCCTCTGTGTAAAAAATACAACGCGCGCTTGATGGTGGATGACGCCCACGCCATGGGGGTTCTGGGCGGCGGTCGCGGCACAGCCGCACATTTTGGCATGACTGAGGACGTCGACCTGATTATGTCGACCTTCAGCAAGTCTTTTGCTTCGATCGGTGGCTTTGTGGCGGGTGAGTTTGAGGTAATAGATTATGTCAAGCACCACGCGCGCAGTCTCATCTTCAGCGCAGCCATTCCACCGGCAAATACTGCAACTGTTCTGGCAGCGCTCGATGTGATGGAAGAGCAGCCAGAATTGGTGGAGCAACTGGAAAGAAATGCAAAATTTATGCGCGAAGGTTTCCAGCAGCTCGGCTTTGACACCGGGCATTCCCAGTCGCCGATTATTCCGATCATTATCGGAGATGACACTTTAACCTTTAAAACCTGGGCAGACTTGTTTGAAAATGGCGTGTTTGTGAACCCCGTCATTTCACCCGCTACCGCTCCTGGGCACCAGTTGCTGCGCACCAGTTATATGGCAAGCCACACGCGAGATCAATTGGAAAAGGTTTTGGAAATTTTTGAAAAAGTCGGCAAGCAAAACGGTTTAATTTAGCTTTGAAATAAAGCCGGGTTGGATTGCTCAAGCCGGCTTTATTGTCTAAAAGATTTTTTCAGTCAAATAATTGCCCCACGGTACTTCAATTGGTAGAATTTTCACCGACCATTAACTTCTGAGGAAGAGGCCGTTTCTCCTGCTACAATATCGATCACAGTTTCTTTCAGTTTTTTCTTGCTGGGCTTCTTCTTGAAAGCATCTTTGAAGCGTTCCATCATTCTCTTACTCAAGTCCTTGCTGAGCTCCTGGAAGCGGGCGTTTGAGATACGTTCACCCTTCTCGAACCACTCGATCGCCGCGAAACCCATCACCACGGTCATCGAGGTTGCTATGGCTGAGCTGAGCAGCCAACCCGGAACGCTGGCAAATTTTGAGAGCTGCTGGAACAAGGTACGTCCGAGCATTCCCAACCCAAAGGTCCCAACCAACTCTCGTGCCCGGGCAAGTGAGAGCTTATATTGATAAATGCGAGCAATAGTTATGACCATGCCCACCTGGTTGGCGATCAGCGGGATAAAGTCGATCACTGGTAAAGGCGAAAGAGCGATGGCCGCAGAGAGCGAGGCGGATGTGGTAATCGTCCGCCAGGCGATTTTCTGCCGATACATCGGCATCGCGTTAGCCAGTGCCAGGGTCATGGCCGGGTCGGCGGCGATGATCGCCATGGTGATCTCTGCGATCCCGCTGCCCTTCAGGGCGGAAACCGGGATGACCTGGTATTTGTCAATGCCCAGGTTAAGAGCGGTTCGCTCGATGATCGCGTCCTTATGCTTGCCAGCCAGGTCGATTTTGTTTAATACAACCACATAAGGTTTTTTCAGCTCAAGCACGTGCTGATAAAGTTCCTGTTCATTTTGCTTGACACCCTGGATTGCATCGAAGACGATGATTACGAAATGAGCCGAACGGGCTGCTTCCAGAGCGCGTTCCCGTTCCTTTGCGCCGACCGGGCCGACCGCATCAGCACCGGGGGTGTCCACCAGATTAAAAATGCCGGCATCAGCCGTCTGGTTGACGCGCGTAGTACCGGGGATCGGGCTGACGGCGGCTTTGTCCTGGTCGCTGCGGATAAACTGGTTATAGAGTGTCGATTTACCGACATTGGCCGGGCCGATGATCGCCACCTGTTTATGGTTACCCAGGATGGCCTTTGATTGCGTAACTGCCAGGTTTACTAATGCTTTGGTTGGGTCTTTGCCGACCGGCAGGCTCGAAAAAGCGTCCTGCAAACTCCTGCGGCGCTCTTCGGGCACAACCGACCAGATTTCACGGATCAGGTCCTTGCTGGGTTCAGGAAAAAATTTCTGAATATCTTGGAGTGAGGGCATCTGGTTTCCTTCTTTGTGCTGATTAAATTATACAATAGTCTTGTGAGTGTTTATCTGTAACCTATATGGAGGAGAGATGGCTGAAGTAAAACTTATATTACCTGACGGAAATGTATTTGCACTTACCGGCAGCAAGGTGATCATCGGCAGGGAACCGACCAAAACCTTGATGCTTGCTGATCCACACCTCTCGCGCCATCACGCCCGCATTGACCTGATTGATGGAGATTGGATGCTGGATGATATGGGCTCAACCCTGAATGGAAAGCCCCTCCGAACTTCAATGGGCTTGAAGCAGGGCGCTACAATTGTTTTCGGGGGCACGGTAGAAATGCGGTTTGTGAAAGAGTAGTCGCTTGAGTATTAGAAGATGGCCAATCAGTGAAACACAACTGTTTTTGGATAGGGTAAGTGAAAGCCTTTTGAGGACTGATTTGGTGGTTTTATAGGTGATTTTGGTTGACTTTTAGCCCGAGTTCAGGTAATATCAGAAGTCGCAGTTCGGCGAGGTAGCTCAACGGTGGAGCAGTGGACTCATAAGCCAACGGTTCTGGGTTCAAATCCCAGCCTCGCCATTTTTTCTTTTAATCTCCCAATTACCACCCATTATTATCGAAAATACATAAGTTGATCATCTGGCACAAACTTGCTTCGTAAGGGGTTTTGCCCACCGTCTGAATGGTGAAGACGAAGTAAACCTGATCGTGCCGGTCTTGATAATCCACTGATCGTGCCGGTCTCCAGACCGAGCACGTCAGTTGACCGAAGGTCTCATCTCTTCTTCAGATATCTGAATATGTGAAGGTTGACTATTTTACAACGCTGCTATGGGTTAACTGGCGGTCAAATTCAGCGCACGGATTATCAAGACCGACGCGAACAAGTGAATAGACTACTACCATTTGCTAAACTGGTGAAAACGGCGGGAGCAAGTACTGCTCGCTGCGCTCCCAGCATCATGACCCCCTCCGTACGGAAGGGCCCGTGTGCCCGCGTTGCAGGGTATCAGTCCATCCGCAAAGTCGCGAACGAAAGTTGCCGAACAGGCTTACTTGTTTTCGGTCTGCTCGACGAAGAACTGCCACATCAGGCGGGTGGCGTTGATCTCCTGTGTCGTTTTGCCGGTGATGCTTTCGGGCAGGGGGCTGCCCCCGGGCCAGGTGTGCCCACCATCAGCGATGGTATAAAAGACCACGTCGGCCCCCGCTTGACAGTTCTCATAGCGCACCCCCAAAGCACTGCCCTCATCCAGAATGACCTTCTCTCCAGTGTCACAGCCATTCAACTGCGCGTAGTCTTCAACGAACTGGGCGATGTTCGGAAAAGGGATGGGGAAGCGATCTGAAGGCCCGCCCTCGAAGGGGACGATCGTATCAGCCTGACCATGGAAAAAGATGCCCGGCACGCCGCCCGGGCAATCATCAAGATCTACCAGGTAAGCGCCGGCCACGCCGCCAATGGCAGCGATACGCTCGGGCATGCTGCAGGCCAGCCTCAGCGACATGCCAGCACCGTTGGAGAGCCCATTGGCATAGATGCGCTCAGGGTCGATGGCATACTCGCTGCTCAATTTGTCGATCAGATCCCGGAAGAATTGCAATTCAATTTCCATTCCGGTGGGGTCGCCATCCGTCGGAGTAACTCGCCAACGTTTGGGGAAACCCAGCCCCGAAGGATAGACTACGATGAAGTTTTCCTCGTCCGCCAGCTGGTTCCATTGACTGACCTTGGCCTGGTTGGCAGGCCATTGGGCAAAACCATGGATGTTGATTACCAATGGCACGGCCTCCTTCGGGTTGTAAGACTCGGGAATGAAGATCAAATATTCTCGCTGCTGCCCCGATGAAAGCAGATACCCGTTGGTGCGGTCGGCGACATTCAGTGCCAGCAAACCTGCCAGCACAAGCACTCCAAAAATTGCGAAAATGATCAGAATTACTCTCAGCGCTTTTTTCATGGAAACCTCTTTTGGAAGATACATAATTTTATCAGGTGGAGGTCTGCTCAGGCAAAGCAGGCTTATGCAACCAACCCTGGTACTTGCTTGCCGACAGGTTAGTTTAGGGCAAACCTCTACCGACACAAGGCACTTGTCTGAGAACAGGCTCACTCTTATCCATTAGGAGTGTGTAGCATGTGCTGACTTCTTTCCCAGTGAGAAAAAATTTCCGTTGACACGTAAAATGGAAAGCCTTATAATTATTATTAATTAAGTCAGAAAAGTTTTCAGAGACTTATTTCAATTCCTCCGATTCGTTGATTCCGTCCCGGATAAACGAACGATAGGGCAAAGAGAGCAATTTCTTTTGCCCGCCAGTGCGCAAAGGAGGTAGATTGTCCCGCTAATGGACAGTTTAATACTTTGCGTGAAACAAATGTACTGGTGAGAGGAGTTCCAAATTATCAAAAAATTGAAGAGTATTCCCGATTAACTCAACTTAATTTATCAAGCATACAAAGGAGAACATTATGTGGATTTTAAGGATAAATACCACAGATCTAAGTTATAAACTGGAAGAAGTGCCCGAAAAGTACAAATTACTTTATGGACGGGCATTGACTTCGCAAATGATTTACGACGAAGTTCCGCCGCTCTGCCATGCACTGGGACCTAACAATAAGCTGGTCTTCTCTGCTGGCATCGTTACCGGTACTGTTTCACCCACCTCAGCGCGCATTTCTGTGGGCGGAAAATCCCCATTGACCGGCGGCATCAAAGAAGCGAACGCAGGTACAGCCTGGGGGCCGGATCTGGCAAAAATGCGCATCCGCGCCCTGGTACTGGAAGGCCAGCCTTCAGACTCAGACGTCTATGCAGGGGCTGTGATCAAATGGGATGGTGAAAAACCGGTGGTTGAGTTCTTTAACGCGACGGAGTACACCGGAAAAGATGTTTACGAAATCTACCCTGAAATGTTCGAAAAATTTGGCCCCAGGGTCTCGGTTGCCAGTATGGGTGTGGTGAGCGAGATGGGCTACAGCAACTCGGGTATCGTGTTTAATGACATGCATAAACGTCCCAGTCGCTACGCCGGCCGTGGTGGTCTTGGCGCTGTTCTGGCTTCCAAGCGCATGAAATTTATCATCCTGGATGCCAAAGGTGCGCCTGGAATAGAGATGGTAGATAAGGCTCTCTTTGATGAAGGCCGCAAAAAACTCATCGAGGCCATCCGCAGCCACCCGATTTCCAAACCCAAGGGCGGGTTAAACAGCTACGGGACCGCTGTTCTTGTCAATATTTTGAATGAGGCTGGCGGTTTGCCGACGCGTAACTTCTCTGCCGGTCGTTTTGAAGGGGCTGCTAAAACATCTGGTGAGGCCATCTTTGAAACCAATAAAGAGCGCATGGGCAAAGAAATCTATAACCATGCCTGTTCGCCCGGGTGTATTATCCAATGCTCAAATACCTATTACAACCCTGACCAATCTGAAGCCACCTCTTGCATTGAATACGAATCCACCTGGGCTTTGGGTGCCAATCTGGGCGTGGAAGATCTGGATGATATCGCCGTTATGAACCAGCTTTGTAACGCCTACGGTCTGGATACGATCGAGACCGGTGTGACTCTGGGCGTGGCCATGGAAGCCGGGGTGATCCCCTTCGGTGACAGCAAGGGTGCAATTCAGTTGATCCATGAAATGGGCAAGGGATCCCCACTTGGGCGCACCCTAAGCGGCGGAACTGGCGTGACCGGCCAGATTTATGGTGTCAAGCGTGTGCCTGCTGTCAAAGGGCAGGGCATGCCGGCCTACGAGCCGCGCGCGGTGAAGGGTATCGGTATTACCTACGCGACCACCACCATGGGTGCCGACCATACCGCCGGCTATACCATTTGTCCTGAAATTTTGGGCGTCAGTGGAAAATTAGACCCCTTGAGCGCGGAAGGCAAAGCTGCCTTGAGCCGCGCGTTCCAGGCCACAACCGCCTTCATCGACTCCAGCGGGCACTGTTTGTTTATTGCCTTCCCGATTCTGGACATTGCCAGTGGGTTTGAGGGCATGATCCAGGAGTGTAACGGTATCCTGGGAACCGATTGGGACGCAGACGCGATCGTTGCCTATGGCTCCCAGACGCTGAAGGTGGAAAGAGCTTTTAACGAGGCTGCCGGTCTTTCCAAGGAATCTGACCGTATTCCTGAGTTCATGAAAACAGAACCGCTGCCCCCTCACAACCAGGTCTTTGATATTCCGGACGCTGCGCTCGACTCTGTATTTGAAGGGCTTTAAGAGAAATAACCACTACTCAAATAATTGGGATGATTATTATCGCTAAACTACGATAATGATCATCCCGGTGTATCAAGTGCTGATACAATCAGCTATCAGATTTTGCGCGCAAAAAAAAGCCGGATCGACTTATAGATGACAGAGATTACGCCAAATTTAAACGGAGAGATTCTAATCCCTGATGATTTTTTGAAACGCAGACGATTGGACCCTCAAACCCAGTTCTGGCTGGATGAGCGGGAGGGCGATTTGATGCTCTACCCACGCCTGCCCGACGCGCGCAAATTGTATATTGAAGCTACGACAGCTTGTAACCTGACCTGCCATACCTGCATACGCAATTCGTGGTCTGACCCCCACGCTCACATGGATGACAGCACTTTTGAGCGCATTCTGGAGAGTATCAACAAGCTTCCTCAACTTGAGCGTGTCATTTTTACCAGTTTCGGGGAACCGATGATGAATCCCAAACTGTTTTCGATGATTGAGGCGGTGCGCAAACTGGGACTGGATGTAACCCTTGGATCCAATGGCGTCCTGCTAACGGATAAGGTCAGTCGCGATTTAATCAGGTTGGGGGTGGATCAGTTGGTGGTGTCCATAGACGGTGGTAAACCCGCGACTTATGAGGACATCAGGGGAGCTCAACTTTCGCTGATCATAAAAAACCTGGAAACATTTAACCGGGTCAAAAAAGAATTGGGAGTGGTGAAACCCACTCTGGTAGTGGAGTTCGTCGCCATGCGCAGCAACCTGGACGAGTTGAAGGAAGTTCTTAATCTGGCTTCTGAACTGAACGCAGCCCGCCTGATTGTTTCGCACGTCTTGCCTTACACAGAAGACATGGAGAAAGAAAAATTGTATGGGTACAGTCCAAAAGAGCCCCTTTCAATCGGCTCCTGGCCGGTCAAATCGGACGCCTGGCTTCGCTGGGGAGTGATCGAAACCCCGCGTATGTTCTGGGGAGCGGAGAGACGCTGCCGGTTTGTACAGGACAAATCGCTGGTGGTCAGCTGGGATGGTAATGTGTCACCTTGTTACGCATATTCCCACAGCTACCAGTATTATGCCATCGATGGAGTGTTGAAGAATGTGGAGCAGTACTCTTTAGGAAATGTCAACGAACAACTTCTGGACGAAATCTGGATGAGCAAAGAATATACCTGCTTCCGCAGTAATGTGCGCGCGTTTCATTTTCCATCCTGCCCGGATTGTGATCTGCGAGAAACCTGTGACCTCCGTCAGGACAACCTGGCCTGTTGGGGACCAAACCCTTCCTGCGCCGATTGTCTCTGGGCGCAGGATATCATTCGCTGCCCGTGAGGTAGATATGATTGTCAAAGTCAAACTGTTCGCGTCTTTGAGGGATTATTACCCCGACGTAAAATTAGGCGAGAGTTTTGACGTTCATCTGGAGCCTGGAGCGACCATTTCTCAGTTGTATGAGCGGTTGGGTATCCCTGAAGAGCAAATAAAGATTACTTTTGTGAATGGCCTACACGGCGAGCCCGAGGATAAGTTGTCAGCTAACGATGAAGTCGGAATTTTTCCACCTATTGGAGGGGGCTAATGGCTATGAAAATCGAGGTTTGGTTATATGGCGAGCTATCCAAGTATGGAGATGAGCGCGCGCAAAAAGGTTTCGCGAGCTTACATCTTGATCTGGAGGAAGGCATTACCATCGCAGAATTACTGCAAATGCTCAAAATGCCCACGCAGAAGAGAGGGATTACCTTTATCAATGGGAACTTGAGCGCGCTGCCTGGTTTGCAGCCGGATCTCAATCAGATTGTCAATGATGGTGATCGCATTTCTTTCTTTGACCACCGCAGTATGTGGCCATTTCAATACCGGCATGGAGCGGCAATGTCTGCAGGGTTAGCGGGAATTCTGGAAACAGACCCTGAAGTCATTATGCATCATCAACAAAAAGAAAATCATGCTGAGGGTCTCGAAAAATCTGAATGAATTTATTTATAAACCGATTCTTTCGGTAGATTAGCAGCTTGGAGAAGAGTACGATTGCAGACTCAGTGATCATAGCGGTCTAACCAATCTCCGGCGTAGCGGAGCGAGACCTGACCGAGCATGCACAGATGGCGGGGTAAAACAATATATTGCTGATATTGGACCCCCCAATGCAGAGGGAGCAAGTACTGCTCGCTTGGCTCCCAGCACCATGACCCCATCCGTACGGATGGGCTCGTGTGCTCGCACGGAACATCCAAAATGCAAAGTAGCCACCCCGTATTGCTAATTGTTCAACTGGCCAAAGCCGGTGGGCTTCAATTAATCTCCAGGCAGGCTTCTGCCTGCACAGGCGGCGGATGATATAATGGCTAAACTAAATTCGCCCGAGGTTAATATGACTGAATTCATCACATACCGAGAAATTGACGCCGCGACGGCAGCTGTGCGCGCCAGAATTAAAACCACACCCCAGATCGCCTTGATCCTTGGATCCGGATTGGGTGAACTGGCAGACTCAATTGAGGAACCCACCGAGATCCCCACCAACCAAGTCCCATTCTGGCCGGTATCCACTGTGCCAGGGCATAAAGGGCGGCTTTTGATCGGTAAACTGGAGGGTAAGCAGGTCCTGGTCCTGCAGGGACGCACCCACTACTATGAAGGTCACAGTATGTCGGAAATTGGGCTGCCAATCCGGGTGATGCAGCGACTGGGCATCAAAACGCTGATCTTAACCAACGCCTCCGGTGGCTTGCATGACGATTTTTACCCCGGGGAGATCATGCTGATCAAAGATCACCTCGCCTTGTTGCCAATGGCCGGCGAGAACCCTCTACGCGGACCGAATCTGGATGAATTTGGACCTCGATTCCCCGATATGAGCGCGGTTTATAAGCCTGAATTAATCGAGCTTGCCCAGGAAGTTGGCAAAGAACTTGGGTTCAAACTGCACAAGGGTGTCTATGTCTGTCTTTCCGGGCCTTCTTTTGAAACGCCCGCGGACTGCCGCTTCCTCAAAATGGTTGGGGCTGATGCGGTGGGCATGTCAACTGTGCCTGAAGCTATCGTGGCCAAACATGGCGGCATGGACATTCTTGGTTTCGCTACCATCACCAACAAAATTGACCCTGACGGAACCAATAAAGCCAGCCACGAAGAAGTCCTGCAGGTTGGGGATCAACTGGCCCCCAATTTGATGTTATTAATTCGGGGAGTCCTTCGCAGGATATAATTCCAGATACAAATGGAATATATCATTCGTTTTTTGGCGGAATTTGAAGTTCCGATTTATTTAGTATTGGGAATCGTAGCCCTGGTCTATCTGAGGCGCGTTTTATTGGCGCTGGACGAGAAACGCAGCGCGATTTTCGGCCTGGAACGCGAAGCCGCCCAGCGTAAAGTAGTTTCGGCAACCACCGTCCTGATATTGGTCGGCTTGCTTACCGTTGGCGAGTTTGTTGTCGCCACCTTTTTGGCCGGAGAGCTCGCTCAGGAACCTACTTTTGCGACAGCGACTATCGAGGTGTTCACCACGCCTACCACCACCTTGGCTGGGCCGGTTCCAACCGACGCAACACCGACAGCGACTTTGTACCCCCAGGCCGAGATCGAAGGGGTGGACAGCCAATGTATCGATGATGTCCTGGAAATTGAAAGTCCAGCACACCAGGCAGAGATATCTGGTGTTGTAGAATTGGTCGGAAGTGTTAATACCGAAAACTTTGGCTCTTACAAGTATGAATATTCAACCATGGGAGAGCCAAGCTGGCAGACGATTGCTGCAGGCAGTGGCATACGCATCGACGAAAGCCTGGGAAGTTGGTATACCAGCGACCTCACCGCCGGAGAGTACATGCTCCGGCTGGTCGCCCTGGATAATGACGGTCTGGAGCAGTCTGCTTGTGTGATTGTGGTGACCGTCGCATTGGATGAATAGAGGTAATAATGGCAAAATTGGTTGTTCTTGACGCAAATCAAGACCATTACGAAGAAATGATCACTCTGGACCACAGTATCACCAGCAATTATTCCTATCGAATGCAGACTGCTCTGGATGCCCATTCGTCCTCATTCAGCTTCCAACGCGTCAAGCTGCCTCGTGAGGCGCACGTCAGTTATATGCGGGATAAAGATTCTTTGTTAAGATCCTGGAAAGAGTCCAGCTTAATTTATGTTGGAAAGCTGGACGACTTCCTCGTTGCCTATGTGGTGGTTGAAACAAAAAGCCTGCCAGGCACTGCCCGAATCAGCGATCTGGTGGTAATGCCGGAATTGAGACAGAAAGGGATCGGAAAAACCATGCTGGCGGCGGTCGAAGATTGGGCTGCCAAGAATGCTTTCGGGCGCGTCTTGATTGAAATACCCATGCGCAACTACCCAATGGTGGAATTAGCCAGTCATTGTGGTTACCAAATCTGCGGGTTTATGGAACACTATTTTCCGAACGAAGATCCGGCTCTGTTTTATCAAAAAAGGTTAGTCTAAAGCTGACAGAGATGTTGTTACTGATCGATCTCTCATTGGTCCTTGAGACTTCAAACCAGATTCTGAACGCGGCTGCGGCAATCACTGCGATCGCTCTGCTGATGTATACTACCGGTTTCAATTTTAAGGACCGGATTGTGCAGACATTTGCCTTGATTCTGCTCTGTGTGGTCCTGATCTACACCGGTGAAACTATCGCGGCGGTTTCTAACAAACCTGAGTACATCCAGTTGTGGCTGCAGTTCAAATGGATCGGCCTGATGATGCTGCCTGCGGTCTACTTGCATTTCTCAGACGCGCTTTTAACCCTCAGCGGCAGACCCAGCCGCGGCAGACGCAGTAAGTTTGTCTGGCTGGTCTATCTGGTCACAGCCGCGGCAGCGGTTCTGATATTTCTTGGGATGTCAATCGGCAAGCTCGCAGCAGAGACAGCACCTATGTATCACCTGGAGCGCAACCAGATCACCTTCTATTTTGGAATTTTTTATATCGTCGTGATGGCGATGGTCAGTTACAACCTCATCCGGGCAATGATCCGCACTGCCACCAAGACCGGTCTTCGGCGGATGATTTACCTTTTGGCAGGAGCAGCTGCCATAGCCTTTACAAGCATCATCTTTCTATTTCATGGCAACAGCTGGTTTGCCAGTCACCCTCACTGGTTCTGGCTTCTCAGCACTCTTGGCTCGTCGATTACGATTTTCTTTTTAGTAGTCATGACCTACGCGGTCTCCTTCTTTGGCTTGCTCTGGACCGACCGTCAAATTAAAAGCCGCTTGTTTCGCTGGCTGCTGCGCGGACCTTTCATTGGGGCTCTTGTTCTCGGACTGACCACTGTGGCCCGCCGGTATGGTGAAGTGCAGGGTGATCCCTACATTTTTTACGTTCCCATCGTGATGGTAGGTGGTTTCTTGCTGCTGCAGTATGCTGTCTCACTCTTTTCGCCCTACATTGAAAAGTCGTTTTTCTGGGGCGATGACCGCAAGGACCTGGAAACGATCCAAACCTTGCAAGACCGCATGTTGACGAATCGCGACCTGCGCCAGTTCCTCGAGACCACCGCAGCGCTGATCAGTGACCGCCTGCCGGTGTCTGGCGGGTTTATTGCCTTGTTGGAGGGTGATGATGTTATCGAGGTGGTCAGCGCGGGGGATCAGAAAGCCATCGAAGCGATCGACATTGACGAAAAGTTCATCAAACAGGTGCAGGCGAACCTGGTCGATCAAGACGGGTTGATCGAGTGGCAGGGCTTGTTCCTGATTCCTCTGGAATATACCTTTGAAGATGGGTCCACCCGGTTTTTAGGGTTGGGCGGCTTTTTGAAGAACGAAAACTGGGAAGTTGAAGAGGAAGACCGGGCGGCAATCCTGCAGCTTGCCCAACGGGCGACCTTGGCCGTCAAAGATCACGCCTTGCAAAAACAGGTTATCGCCAGTCTATCCGCGCTTCAGACTGAAGTCGATTATCTTCAGAGCATACGGGCGGCCTCCAGCTTTAACAGGGGCAAACTCAAGAATTTTGAACAACCAGAGTTGCCTGAGGGCATGGCTGCCTGGGTGAAAGACGCCCTGACGCATTATTGGGGTGGACCAAAGCTGACCAACAATCCGCTCTTGCAGTTAAGAGTAGTTGAAGAAGAAAGCGAAAACCTTGATGGCAACCGCACCAACGCCCTGCGCTCGGTCTTGACGGAGGCGATTGAGATGACCAAGCCAGGCGGTGAGCGAAAATTTACCAGTGAATGGCTGCTGTATAACATCCTCGAGCTTAAGTTCCTGCAGGGAAAAAAAGTTCGCGAGGTCGCCCGAAGGCTGGCGGTCTCTGAAGCCGATCTCTATCGTAAACAGAAGGTCGCCATTGAAAGCGTTGCCCAAAAGATCGTTGTCATGGAAGCCAGTGCCAATGGCAATGGCGATGTCGAAAAGCCGCAGGACGACGCCAGCGATTAACCGGTCTACTTTGTTTCTGGCACGATTATTGTAAGGTTAGGGATGTATATCGTAGCAACTACGCGGAGTAAAATCGTGGCTCAAAGCAAAACTAACAGCGGAAGAATCAGCAAGGCTAAAGCCCTGGAATTGGAAAAAACCCAGGAAGCTGAAGCTCAACGTCAGCTTGACAGGCAAAAAAAGATCAGACGTCTGCTTTGGGATCTGGCCGGGCTGTTCCTGCTTGTGGTCGGAGCGATTCTGCTTTTGGCAGCTTTAGGTGTTACTCACGGAAAATTGGTGGACAGCAGTGTGGCTACGCTGAAGCGCTGGTTTGGCTGGGGGAGGTTTTTGGTCGCAGCAGCGGTTTTTCTGGGCGGTTGGGTCTTGTTAGTCTGGAGAAAAAACCCGCCCGAGAGCTTTAATGTGGCACGTCTGCTAATGGTGGAACTGGGACTGTTTCTGCTTCTGGGTGTTTTTTCAGCTTTCGCCAATGACTCTGTTCTACTGATCAACTCTGGCAATAGTGCCGGCGGTATAGTTGGCTTTGGCCTGGCTTACCCGCTGCGCAGCCTGATCGGCAATTTCCCTACTGGGATCCTGCTGGCGCTGATTGCGTTGATTTTGCTGCTATTAGGTTTCCGCCTTTCCTCTCGGATCGAACGCTGGGCAAAAGGCGGGATGAGCTCCTATCAGGCTTACCCCCAGGTTTTCCTGGAGGATAAGGCGTCGGCAGTCCCACACGATATCATCCTGGATGAACCAGGAAGCACTCAGACCGTTCGGGTGAAAAAGAAACGAGTCGCGGGGTCTAGCCCGCAGATGGAACTGCCATTGGCTTTTCGTCAAGGCGGCCTGAAAGATAACAACCAGCCAGCCAAAGAGGTTAAACACAAACCCCGACCTGAGCAATTGCCTCCGCTCGGTCTGCTCGACCAGGAAAAAATCGTCGTCGCCAACCAGGGCACAATCAATATGAACGCCGCCATGCTTGAAAAGACTCTGGGCGACTTCGGCGTGCCTGCCAAGGTGATCGGCTATCGGGTTGGTCCAACAGTTACCCAATATGCTGTGGAACCGGGTTACTTTGATAAGGGAAACACGGAAGAGAAGCAAAAAGTACGCATCTCTCAAATCTCCGGTCTCTCCAAAGATCTGGCACTGGCCCTGAAAGCGGAACGCCTGAGGATTGAAGCACCAGTACCCGGAGAATCTTATGTGGGGGTTGAAGTGCCCAACAGTGAGCAAACTGTCGTGCGTCTCAAACCCCTGTTGGAATCGCCTGAATTCGCTCAAATGAAGTCCCCATTGAGCATTCCTTTGGGGAGAGGTGTTTCGGGTCAGCCGGTGATTTCAGATCTGGCAAGCATGCCCCATCTAATGATCGCTGGAACCACTAACTCTGGTAAATCGGTCTGTATTGCAGCGCTGACAACCGCTCTGGTGATGAATAATCATCCCGACGATTTAAAACTGGTCATGGTTGACCCAAAATTGGTCGAGTTGAAGCGCTTTAACGGTCTGCCTCACCTGCTTGGTGAGGTTGAAACCAATATTGAGCGCATTATGGCTGTTTTGCGATGGGCCGTCACCGAAATGAATAACCGCTACCGTCTGCTGGAAATTCTCCATGTCCGTAATCTGGATACCTATAACCAGAAGGCGGATAAACTTGGCAAGCCGCGCATGCCCAGAATAATCCTGCTAATTGATGAACTGGCTGATCTTATGCTCAGCGCGCCCGATGAGACTGAAAATGCCATCGTGAGCCTGGCTCAAAAGTCGAGGGCAGTTGGCATCCACCTGGTGGTTGCTACGCAACGCCCCAGCACCGATGTTGTCACCGGAGTGATCAAAGCAAACTTCCCCACCAGAATTGCCTTTACAGTGGCATCATCAGTGGACTCGCGGGTTATTCTCGATTACAGCGGCGCCGAAACGCTGTTGGGGAGAGGCGATCTACTTTTCCTTCATCCCGAGGTTGGGCATCCTCAGCGGGCTCAGGGAGTGATGGTTTCAGACCATGAAATCCACAAGGTGATTGACTGGTGGCAGAAACAAGTGCAGCTGGACCAGCGAGCATCGGTTACTTTGGTGTTGCCCGAAACTGACCAAGACAAAACAAGCAAAACGCCCAGACCAGTTGTCCCAGTTGGAGAGGCAATTGTGGAAGAAGAGGTTCCCTGGGAAGAGGAAGTTCAAAACCAACCTGAAGACGATGGTGATGAGGGTCTGATTCGCCAGGCAACAGAGCTGGTTCGGGTTAAGCGTCGTGCAAGCGCTTCTTATCTGCAGCGTCATTTACGCCTGGGCTATCCCCGCGCGGCCTGGCTTATTGATCAACTGGAGTCACGAGGCGTTTTAGGACCGCCAACTGGTGCCCGTAAAGAGCGGGAAATTCTGATCCCAGAGCCTGATGAGACGGAGGACGCGGGTGAAGAATGAGTGAGAGCAAAGCAGGGAAAAATACCTTTGAGTCCTTCCTGCGAAGGACTTTTCAGAAACCCCTGAACTGGCTGGCAGAGAGGCTCTTGAAGCTGGGGCTCACCCCTGATTACATTACGCTGCTGGGGTTGATAGGTAATATTGGCGCGGCGACCCTGATCATTTACGGACACTTGCAATGGGGCGGGCTGCTTGCCGCGCTGATGGCTCCACTGGACGCTGTCGATGGGACAATGGCGCGCCTGCAGGGAAAAAGCAGCCTCTTTGGCGCTTTTTTCGACTCTGTGACCGATCGCTATGACGAACTGATTTTGCTTGGTGCGTTAATCATCTTCTTTTTCAATCAGTCTGATCGATTGGGCGTCGTGCTGACGTTTCTGGCTGCGATGGGCTCGGTTATGGTATCGTATACCCGTGCCAGGGCAGAAGGGTTGAATTTGGAAGCGAAGGTCGGTGTCCTGACAAGAATCGAGCGATCTTTTATCTTGATTATCGGTTTACTAATTAGCAGACCAGTCTTTTCCGTTGGTATAATTGCCGTACTGGCGAATATTACCGCTGTTCAACGGATCGCCTGGGTTTGGAAACAAACGAATGCTGAGTAGACCACTCCGGTCTGGAAAGGAAACTTATGCCTCAAGGAATTAATATCGGTCCGTTAACCATACGTTTTTATGCTATTTTGATCATTATTGGTGCCATTGCGGGTGCCTGGCTGGCAGCCCGACAGGCAAAAAAACATGGAGAAGACAGCGAGATTATCATCGACATGCTGCCCTGGTTGTTGATAGCCGGCATCATCGGGGCACGCATCTGGCACGTCTTTACTCCCTCAGCCTCCAACATTGCGCAGGGCGTGACCACTGAAAACTATCTCAGGAATCCAATCGAAATTCTGAAGATGTGGAAAGGTGGGCTCGGCATCCCCGGTGGGGTCATTGGCGGCGCGTTGGCTTTAATCATCTATACCAAAGCCAGGGGACTTAATTTCTGGCAGTGGGCCGATTTTATCGCCCCAGGATTGCTGGTTGGACAGGCGGTCGGTCGCTGGGGGAATTTTATTAACCAGGAAGTTTACGGTCGTCCGACAGATTTGCCCTGGGCAATTACAATTGACCCCCGATATCGAATCGCCGGGTTTGAGCATGTCGAAAAATATCACCCGCTTTTCCTTTATGAAAGCCTCGCGACGCTGGTGGGAGCGCTGCTGTTAATCTGGATTGACCAAAAATATCGCGACAAGCTTTATAAAGGTGATATTTTCTTTGGCTATTTGATCTGGTACTCAACTGCCAGGTTTTTCCTGGAATTTTTACGCCTCGATCCTTCGCCCGTAAACGGAATCAATGTCAACCAGACTTCAATGCTGGTGGTTGGCGTGTTGGCATTGATCATTCTCATTCTTCGCCACACTGTCTGGTCAGACAAACTGGCTCAAAAAGAACACGCTGTAAAAGATCAAAAACGCGGCCAAGACGATTCGAAGATCATCCTGGATGAAGACATTCTGCATGAAGGAGAGGAACCGGCAGTGATAGATGTCGAGGTGGAAGAGCATTTGGTTGAGCCCGAAGACGAAATTCTGCCTGTCATCGAAACTGACGAGCTACCTGACGAGGCCGAAGAGTTAACCGCGGGAGAAGAGGACTTGCTTGCCGAAAGCCTGCTTGAGGAACCCCAGGATTGGGCCAAAGAACACCTGCCCGAGCTTGACGACGAAGAACTGCCTGAGATCGAGGACGAATACTTCGAAGAAAAACCCGAAGACGACGATGAGCCGGCAGCCTGATAATTATGGCCTCAGACGCCCCGCTCAATAGCGGGGCTTTTTTTTCATCGCTGACACTAATAACAGCGATTGCGGTGGTAGAATTCAGCCACGCCTAAGCTAAAAACAAGGTCAGCACACGACCTGATGGAGGGTAAGAATCATGAATATTGATGAACAAGTTGAATACCTGATGCAGGGAGCCGATTTTGGTGACCCCACCATCGCGGAGACGATGGCAGTTGAATTGCGGGAGCGGCTGGTCGAATCTGACAAGAGCGGTCGTCCTCTGCGTGTTTATTGCGGCTACGACCCTACCTCCACTGACCTTCATCTCGGTCATACTGTGACCATGCGGAAATTGCGTCAATTTCAGGAACTTGGGCATCAGGTCTTGTTTGTGATCGGATCTTTTACTGCCATGATTGGCGATCCCTCTGATAAAGATAAATTGCGCGCCCAACTGACCTACGACCAGGTGATGGAATACGGACGCACCTATGCAAAGCAGGCTTTCCGCATCCTGGACCCGGAAAAAACTGAGATTCTCTACAACCACGAGTGGCTCAAAGGCCTGACCATGACAGACTTGATAGATCTGGCATCGAATTTCACTGTCCAGCAATTTTTGGGGAGAGATAACTTTCATCAGCGCTTTGATAAGAACGAGCCAATCTACCTGCACGAATTCTTCTACGCTATCATGCAGGGTTACGACGCCTACCACATGAACGCTGATGTGCAGATTGGCGGGTCAGACCAGCTGTTTAATATCATGACCGCCGCCAGAAAACTGATGACTCATCTGGGTCGAAAACCAAATATCGGCATTGTGCTTGGCATTCTGCCAGGTACTGACGGCGAAATTCGCATGAGCAAGTCGCTCGGCAACCACATCCCCCTCAATACCAGTGCTGAAGATATGTATGGAAAAGTAATGAGCATTCCTGATAAAGCCATGCCAATTTACGCCCGACTGGCTACAGAGTGGACCCCGGAAAAGCTGCACGCATTCGAAAAGGGCTTATCCACAAACAGTTTGCATCCCCGTGACGCAAAGATGCAGCTTGCCTTTGGGATTACCAGCGTTTTTTATGGTGAGGAAGCGGCGGGAATCGCGCAAGACCAGTTCGTAACTACCTTCCAGAAAGGCAACATCCCGGACGACATTCCGGAATATCTGTTGGAAGACGGGGACAATTTGATTGATATTATGGCTTCACAAAAGTTGGCTGGTTCCCGCAGCCAGGCTCGCCGCCTGATTGACCAGCAAGGCGTAAAACTGGATGGTGAAACAGTCAGCGATGCAGGCATGGAGTTGAAGTCGGGTCAGGTGCTGCAGGTTGGCAAACGCCACTTTCTGCGGTTGCGGTGAGCACACGCGGCTTTGAAATTGACCTTCTTCAGAAAAGTTATTTCGCTGCCAGTAGATTCAACAGGGTCTCACCGATAGTTATTGCCAGCCCAGGGGCGTTTTCTTCGATTGCCACCACGATCGCCAGTGGGGTTGAAATTGACTCCGGCGTGGTGCCACCGATATACCAGGTCAGTGGTTCGGTCTGGTTGATCAGGGCATGACCGATTTGGTACCAGATTTTCTGCTGGTTTGACAAAAGTTCTGCCCGGATACCTGCGACCTGGGCTTGAGTAAGGACCTCTGTTTTTATACCTGACTGATTGAGTGCCTGCCAGATACCCGTTCGAGTTTGATATGAGTTAACCAGGGCTGGAGAAGGGCGGATTCCGTCATTGGTGACGGTTGCCGCCACCATTGCCATCTGTACCGGGCTCACGTTAATTTCAGTGACCAGGAGCGGGTTTTCATCCAGCTGCTCGACGGTGAGAGCGGCTGAGGGCTGGGCTGTCTGGATGGCAAGATCTGGTGCTGTGAATAAGCCGAAAGCTTCCAGGTCTGCCAGCAAGTTAGCCGGGTTGGTAGTGTTTAATATGGATTCAGCCACACTCTCACAACCATATTGAAACGCATTCAGCGAATCCTGGGCATCCTGCATGGCGCGGTAACAAAATGGGTCCAGCGCAAAGCTACTTTGCAATGAAGGGAAGTCCAGAGCGTGTTGACTCTGCAGGAGGCTGCCCAGGGCCACCGTGTTTGCAAGCGAACCCAACGGGTAAGAACCCTGCGTGGCACGATTGAGCAGAGGCGCGTCCGTGCGCTCCATGAGGCTATCCCACGATTCGGAGAGGTTGTTGGCGTCAAAACTTGGATGGGAGGCAATCGCATAAATCTCGCCGGTTTGCGCGTTCACCAATACGATGGCGCCCTTGTGGTCACCCAGCAATTCATCGGCCTTTTTTTGCAGGGCTAAATTAATGTTGAGTTTGATGTCCAATCCTGGTGGGGGTTGGTTATAGAGCAACTCGTGCTGCCAGAGTTCATCCATGGGTGTGCCGACGTAACCTCTCAGCAGCGAATATTGGGAACTCTGCAGTCCGACCTGCCCATAAGCGGGGTGCGCGTAGCCTAAAGTGTTGGAGAGTTGCGGTTGGTTAACCCACAACGCATAAGTACCGGGCTCTCCGCGCACTTCAACCAGCTTCTCTCCGGAGAGGGCATACATCTCTCCCCGTGGAGAATAGCGATCATAGACCGCCCAACGTGGGTTTTCTGCCCTGGCGATCAGCTCATCCTGATGAGGGAAGGCCAGGTAGCCATTCCAGGCGATGGTCAGGATGAAGCTGGCGGCAAAAATGGCTGTAACCCATCGATACGGGCTGCGCACTCTCTCGGATTGCTCCTGCGCGCTTGTTTCTGTGCTTATTCGCAATAACAAAACAATTGCGACCATGTTTGTTACCAGCGAAGAACCCCCATAGGATAAAAACGGCAGGGTCACGCCGGTTAAGGGCAACAACCCGAGGTTGCCGCCGATGATGAAAGTGGATTGCAGCGCGAAGTAAGCCGCGATGCCGAAAGCCAGGTAACGCCCAAAGGTCGTTTTACTGGAAAGGGCGATGTTTATCCCGCGCATTACCAGAAGCAGGAGCAAAAGCATCACCGCGCTGGTGCCGAGCAGTCCCAATTCTTCCCCGATTGTTGTGAAGATAAAATCCGAGACGGCCACAGGGACAAACCGCGGGCTGCCCAGACCCGGACCGGTGCCGGTTAACCCGCCGGTCGCAATGGCAATTTGTGCCTGGGCGAGCTGCCAGGCATTTCCACTTGACTGCAGCCAGGGGTTGATCCAGATATCGACTCGGGTTTTGGCCACATCAAAAACGAAGTAGCCGATGGTGCCTGCTACAGCCGCAAGCGAGGGAATAATCCACAGCAGGCGCTGCCGTTGGGTAGTTACCGTCAGCATCAAAATATAGAGACTGATGAACAGGCTGGCGGTGCCCAAATCGCGTTGGGCCACTAACAGCAGGCCCGCGAAGACCATCACAACCAAAGTTGGGAAGACCGAGCTGATCCAACTGATGTTGGGGCGGATCTGGTCTGCGAAAAAGGCGGCAAGGTAAATGATCAGGAGTAACTTGAGCGGCTCGGAAGGTTGAATATAGATGTCAACCACCTTCAGCCAGAGGCGCTGACCGCTCCCGGCCGGGTTGACACCCACCACAAAGGTCAGCCCGATCAAAATGAGGCCCAAAAGCAGCCAGACATATTTGTAATTTTTAAGGATTTTGATCAGGTCAGGGGTGTTCAAGGCAAGCAGAAAGAGCCCAGACCCTACCAGATACCAGAGCGACTGCTTCAGCCCCAGATCAGGAGAAAGCCGCCAGACAGTCAGCAATCCCAGCCCCGACAAGGCGGCCATGGTTGGAAATACCCAGGGGTCTCGGTTGGGAAGCTTTCTGCGGATGGCACGTTGTACCACCAGCGTGCCAATCAGCCAGACCGCGAAAGGAACAAAATATTCCACACTGATCAAGAGTGTTTGGCTATGCAGCCGGGTGCCATTGGCTACTGCCAGGGCAGACGCATAGAAAAAGAGCGTGAAACAAACCAACAAAAGCATCGGTGGATGCGATTTGGTCTGTGTTCGAGTTGAAATTTTCAAGTTTATTCCAGATACTTACCAACCAGGAGCGACAATTTGGTCTTGATTGCCGGGTCCATATAGTCTGGGTTGGTGATAAAAGCGTATTTGAGCGCTTCATCACAAGCGCATTCGTAAGGCTGACTTTGTTCGGCTGCCAGAATGTCCACCAGGCGAACCAGACTTTTTTGGGCGACAAGCGTGTTTCTCTTTAAGGTGTTAATCACCATATCTACAGTTACCGCTTCTTCTGTCTCGTGCCAGCTGTCATAGTCGGTCACGTGAGCCATGGTGGCGTAATGGATTTCCGCTTCGCGTGCCAGGAAAGCCTCTGGTGACGCAGTCATACCCACCAACGAAAATCCCAATTGACGAAAGGTATGGGATTCTGCGCGGGTGGAAAAACGCGGTCCTTCGATGGTAACAAACGTGCCGCCTGCGTGCACATTGGCTCCCTCATCCTTCAGCGCTTCAAGCAGCTGCTTGCTCAAGGTAGGGCAAAAGGGGTCCGCGGAGCTGATGTGGACTACCAGACCATTGCCAAAGAAGCTGCGATCACGATTCTTGGTGAAGTCGAAAAGTTGGTCAGGGACGATGATGTCGCCCGGCGCATAATCTTCGCGCAAGGAACCGACCGCGCTCACGCTGATGATCTTGTCGATGCCCAACATTTTGAAAGCCCAAATGTTAGCCCGATAATTTACCTCAGTTGGGCTGTAAATATGACCGATGCCGTGCCTGGCAAGAAAGGCCAGTTTTTTCCCGTGAATTGTGCCGGTTACCATGGAGGATGATGGCCTGCCAAAGGGTGTGTCAAGTTCAAACGTTTCCACGTTTTCAAAACCTTCAAATCCGTAGAGCCCGGAACCTCCGATAATACCAAATGCGTATTCAGACATAATTTGTGCCTCGCTTTCTGTTAATCCAAAGGTTTGATGTAGACTTTAAAGACTGCATCACCACAATAAATTGAATCGTTATCCTTGATGACGATCGGTTCCTCGATCTTCAGATCATCCAGCCAGGAGCCATTGGTCGATTTCAGGTCCTCGTACCACCACTGATTGAGGTGATACGTCAGGCGACCGTGGCGACCTGAAACGGTTTCGTCCTGCAGAACCAGGTCGCAGTCAGGATTGCGCCCGACCAGGACATCGGAGCTTGTAAAAGTTTGAATCACCTGCTCCGCTCCCATGGTGGTAGCCAAGGTCAGCGTCGGTATCGCGATCGTGCCACCCCTGAGCCTTGAACCGGTGATGCTCTTCCAGAGCAGCCAGACAGCCACACCCAGAAAGGCGTACAGGCTGACAAATAGGAGAATTCGCAAAACCAGTCCGGTTACCGCGTTCATCCTGTCCCTTCAAAAATACTGCGGGTCGGTCTGGATACGGCAGGGTCGATCCACTGGTTGTAGATCATTCGGTAATTCCCAACCTGGATGACATCCCCTGGTTTGAGGGCGACATTGCTGGCAGGGAAATTATTGACCGTTGTTCCAGCCCTGGAGCCCAGGTCGAACAAGTAGTAGCGCCCGTTATCCGCGCGCAATTGGATGTGGTCGCGCGAGACCATGGGGTCGTTTAAGACGATATCGTTGGTCGACCTCCGTCCGATGTTGATAATCGGTTTTGTCAGGTAGTGTGTTTCCTGGTCTGTGACGATCAGGCAGGCGTCTTTGGGTAAGTTTGCTTCGACAGGCTCCCGGCTAATTTTCTGCAGGCTGGTTTGGCGTGAGGTGTACTCGTCTATTGTGGAATAATCAGTCTCGACCTTTATTTGGTTACTGGTCAACTCAGGGGATTGTATCAACTGAATGGCAGGTTTGCTTTTGACTTCAAAACCCTGCTCAATCCAGGATTCTGCGAGCGCGCCCGAAACCTCGTCAAGCAGGGGAAGCGACTCCTGCCAGGCATCCCAGCGTTCTGAGGAAACCTTGAGCGTGATCAGATCGGGCATGCACTCTTCACATCTGCCCTCCTGGTTCTCGATTTCCTTCTCAATCAACTCGATCAGCGTGTAACTGAGAGAGCTGGAGACCCCTGGAAAAATCAGCCTGTCCAGCTTTTCTTCCAGAAGGTAACGTAATTTGTTCTCGATGCTTTGCAATAGTTTTCGCATTACGACCTCGGGGCAATTATACCTTTGAACAGGCGGGGTTGATTTATACTGTCGCGATCCTGATGGTGAAGGAGACGACACTGACGCGGCCTGCCAATAAAAAATCTGCTGGGGTAAAAAGTCCCCCATCTGGCAGGGATTTTTATGGTTGAGGAGTAGCTATCATTTCAGACGGCATAAATGGGATTGCTAAAAATCCAGCCGCGATGGCGATTAAGGTAGTCGATATAAACTTCTACCCGATAAACGCCGGGTTCTTTGGTTAGATGGGTCAGAACTTCACGATCGCGGTGCTCCTTGAGCACAAGCCCGTCTTTCAGCAGGCGAACGTGGGTGCGGATGGGCAGGCGTACCTGAAAAGTGAGCCCATCCTCTGCCCGCACTTTGTCTCCCATCACGAAAGTGCCCTCGTTGGTGTTGCAATTGAAGCGGAAACCACTGGTCGAATGGGGTAAATCGTAAGCGCAAAATGCATGACCTTTACGTAAGGCATCCAGAACCATGCTGCGATCGCTATTGATTTCGCCGGTTAACTTACCTGGCGTCAGGATGTGGGTCCTGAACGACTTGAACTGAAAGGTATAAGGATAAACCTTAACCCGCAGGGGACCATATTGATAATCTAGATTGTGGGCATCCACCCCCGCAACCGCGACCACGGGTTTATTGGAACTGAGCAAAAGCTGGTCCCATAAACTTAAGGTTCTTTCAAGCGGGCCCTGGTTCATGAACTGAGGCAGCAGGGCATGCAGTGCTGCTTTGGGCAGCGACTGAGAACGTGTTTTAAATTCGCTCATCTGATTCCACAATTCAATGCCGGTGTAACCCTTAACCGACCAGTCATGCCAGCTGTAATCGCCCTCGTTGAAAGACGGCATGGGATCGTCGATGGGGTGTGCGATGAAGGTCAGCGCGCCGGTGGCGTTGGCTTGATCAATCAGTTTTTGGGGCGAGCTGGCGTAGCGTGCCAACTCCTGGTTGTGACCAAAGACCAGCAGGTGATTACCGCCCTGTGGCAAAGTCTGATCATGAATTTCTTCGCCGACCAGC
This sequence comes from uncultured Anaerolineaceae bacterium, assembly GCA_964536465.1. Classification (GTDB taxonomy): domain Bacteria; phylum Chloroflexota; class Anaerolineae; order Anaerolineales; family Anaerolineaceae; genus Mesolinea. Next base: position 21,428 of record CAZHXQ010000003.1, on the reverse strand, counting down.
ATCAAAAGACGCTGCTTGCCGCGACTGTGGTAACCGTCCAGACCCTGAACGAGCACATTGTGATCGGTAACCAGCAAAACATCCACACCGGCATCCAACCCGGCTTCGGCCAGGTCTTTATGCAGTCCGTTACCGTCCGAGTAGCGGGTATGCATATGAAGGGCGACAATCAGTTCTTCCATGATATTGTTAAGCCGAATTATACCGCCTGGTTTTGGGCCAGGGGGAGTTGTATCCGAAACGGCATACATCTTTTGGCCCATGCATTACTTTGACCAAAGCTGTCTCAACCGTGCTGAGAAAAGGTATAATTGGTTTTCTGATAATTTGACGGATTGGATGGACAGGGTATAATCTACCTGTTATAACCTGGAGGTTGAGTATTCAATGATCTTAAATATTGCAATTATTATTATTTCTCTGGCGTTGATCGCCAGCATCCTGGTGCAGAGCAAAGGTATTGGCCTTGGGGGACTCGCCGGTGGCGATACAGGTGGGGTGTATACCAAGCGGCGTGGCATTGATAAAGTGATGTTTTACATCACCATTTCTTTGAGCGCCACTTTCCTTGTTCTGGCTTTGGTCAGTGTTATTGTATCGGGGTAAGTCTCCTTTACAATTCCCAAGCCATCCACAGATAATCATGGAGAAAAAAGACGACTCACTCAATCTGTGAGTTGTCTTTACTGTTTATGCAAAAATTTCGCTGGCAACTGCTGATAGTCCTGATGACCGGTTTGCTCGTGGGTATGGTCTTGTTTTTTCAACAACAGACCCCAGCGGAAGAAATGGCGGAAACCCCCAGCCCCATCAGCGGCGGAAGTTATACGGAGGCGTTGGTGGGCTCGCTTATGCGGCTCAACCCGATGCTCGACCATTTCAATCAACCCGATCGTGATATCGACCGCCTGCTGTTCAGCAGTTTAATCCGTTTTGATGCCCGTGGGTTGCCGGTCGGTGACCTCGCCCAAAGCTGGAATGTTTCGACGGATGGAGCTGTTTATACAGTAAACCTGCGCACAGATGCTGTCTGGCATGATGGCAATCCGGTTACAGCCGACGATGTGATCTACACCATCTCACTGCTGCAGAGCCAGAGCGCGCTCATTCCCACCAGCTTGCAGGAATTTTGGGGTCAGGTGGTCGTCAGCAAGATTTCCGACTCGGGGCTCGAATTTTCACTTCCGGTCGCATTCGCGCCTTTCATGGACTACCTGAGTTTCCAGGTTCTGCCTTCCCACTTGCTGGGAAACCTGTTTATGGACGCCCTGGTTGATCATCCCTTCAACCTTAACCCGGTTGGTTCAGGCCCATATCGTTTTGATTCTCTTGAAACTGACAATGGCGTTATCACCGGTGTAAACCTGACCTCCTTCGAATATTACTATGAGGGCAGGCCTTTTATCGATGAGATCCATTTCCGTTACTACGGCGACGAAAAAAGCGCACTGGATGCGTATCAGGCTGGCGAGGTGGATGGGCTTTCCAAAATTCGCAACCAGGATATGGAGACCGTGCTCAATCAAACCGGTTTGAATCTGTATTCCAGCCGGCAACCTAAACTTTGTATTGTCTTTCTCAACCTGAACAACCCTGATGTTCCGATTTTACAGAGGGTTGACTTCCGGAAAGCGCTGATGGCAGGTGTAAACCGGCAGATGATGATCGATGACGTGGTCAGCGGTCAGGGTATCTTCGCGCAGGGGCCGATCATGCCGGGCAACTGGGCCTTCTACCCCGAACAGCCAGCCTATCGCTATGACCCAGACGGTGCCAGACAAATCCTGGCGGGAATGGCTTTGACTTCAGGAGAAGACGGACGTTTCTTCAGCGATGGAGCGCCAATAGAGCTGAATTTAATGGTTCCGGATGACACCCAACATACCGCCATGGCTGAAATTTTGCGCCAAAACTGGGAAAAAATTGGCGTGGGAGTGACTGTTATACCGCTGCCCTACGATCAGGTCATCGCCAATCTGGAAAGCCGCAGCTACCAAATGGCTTTGGTTGATGTCGACCTTTCTGACACGCCCGACCCGGACCCATACCAGTTTTGGGCTGAGTCGCAGATTGAAAACGGCCAGAACTACGCCCAGTGGTCCAATACCACGGCCAGCAGCTACCTCGAGCAAGCCCGACAGACACCTAATATCGAAATGCGGACGCGCCTTTACCGTAACTTCCAGGTGCTGTTTGAAGAAGATTTGCCCTCCTTGCCTCTTTTCTACCCGGTATACAACTATGCCGTAAAGGATTCGATCAATGATCTCAACTTTGGTCCGGTGTACAACCCTGCTGACCGTTTTAACAACGTGCACGAGTGGTATATCCTCACCGGTGTAGAGTAGCACAATTTTCCCAGCCTGAAAGGCGGCAGCCAGCCATGAACGCAGAACAAGCAAAAAATCCGATTGGCTATACCGATTTGATTGGGGCGCGCGGCGTCAGCAAGACAGATCTGCGCATCCAGCTGCTGGGGGCTATAGACGAAGCCAGTGCCGTCATGAGCCTGGCAAAATCCGCCTTACCCACCGATGATGACCGCCAGATTTTGGCCAGTTGCCAGCAAGCGCTTTCGGCTCTGATGGCCTTTACAGCCCGCATCGGGACCGAAAAGATGCTCCCGAAAGATCCAGGCTTCTTTGCTCAGGAGCTGGTTAAGATCGAAAGCGAAATTGGGAATCAGCGGTTGATGGTTGAAATGCCAAACCGGTTTATTTTACCCGGTGATAACCAGGCCACCGGAGCTTTAGACCTGGCCAGGGCAATCATCCGGCGGGCTGAACGCGAAATGAATGCTGCCTTTGACCAGCTGGGGGTTGAAGCGCCAAACGCCCGGCAGTATCTGAACCGCCTGAGCAGCCTGTGTTACCTGCTCATCCTGAAGTATAGCGACCATACCCCGGAGTAAGTCCGCTTGACAGGAACTTTCCTCAACGTCGCGGCGATAATCGCCGGTAGTCTGGTCGGGCTGCTGGCCCGAAACCGCATCCCGGAGAAGATCCGACAAACCCTGATTTCTGCCATGGGTCTGTTCACCCTGGCTTATGGCGTGTCCATCTTTGGCCAGACGCGAAACATCTTTATCCCCCTGTTTGCCTTGGTTTTGGGAACGATCCTGGGAGAATTGTTCAAGATTGAAGAGGGTTTGAATGGGTTGGGTGAGGTCATTCAGCAGAAGCTGGCTTCCTGGAACCCCCATCTATCGGGAGAACCGCAGAGATTTGTGACCGGTTTTGTCTCAGCCTCGCTGCTTTTTTGTATCGGACCGATGGCAATATTGGGCTCAATCCAGGACGGCATCAGCGGAAATTTTGAAATGCTGGCGATAAAATCGTTATTGGATGGGATCATGTCCATAGCTTTCGCATCGACCTTAGGGGTGGGAGTGGTATTCTCGGCTCTGATCGTTCTGATCTATCAGGGCAGTATCAGCCTACTTGCGGGTTGGATTGGTCAGGGCTTCGGTGAGACTGTGGTCGCCGAGATGACCGCCACCGGTGGGGTCATCTTGATCGGGATTGCTGTCAGCAACATGCTGCAAATCAAAAAAATACGAACAGGCAGTTTCCTGCCAGCCTTATTCTTGGTGGTCCTGATTGTATTGATCCTGAACTTGTTGGAAGTGGCAATCAGCTAAAAGGTCTGCAATCAGCTGACATGTGTCAGAAGTCGCGGCGCGAGAGAGCAGCCACCGCCAGATACTCCTGAGGTTTACTCTCCCGCTTGTGCCAGGGCCGCCTCAACAGCCTCTCGTAATTCGTTTGAGTAGAATAACTTACCGTTGACCGCGAAAGTGGGTGTGGCATTCACACCCAGCACCTGCCCATATTGTCTGCCGCCATTGATGACCTCCAGTTGGCGGTCACTGCGCAGGCAGGCGTCAAATTGATTCAAATCCAGCCCCAGTTCCTTGGCGTAATTGGTCAGACTTTCGTCAGCGAACCCCCCGGCGAAACGAGCATTCTGGTAGACCAGTTTCTTGTATTCCCAAAATTTGTTTTGCTCCCCGGCGCAATAGGTGGCTTCAGCAGCCTGGCTGGAAGCGTCTTCCTGGAACTGATAGTTATAGTAAGTCAGATAGACTTTGCCTGTGTCTACATAATCTTTGATGAAGTCGGCTTCGCTTTCAAGCGCGAAGTTGGCGCAATGTGAGCAGGTGAAATTAGAAAATTGGTCGACTTTGACCGGGGCCTCGGGGTTACCGACAGAGGGCCCATCCGTTTTTCTGCGGGGCATATAATATAAAAGCACCAGAGCCAGCACCAATACTGCCACTACCGCGATAATCGTTATGGCGGTCCTTTTTTTCCGTTGTTCGCGCTGCACTTTCAATAATTCACGTTGGATTCTCGGTGTGGTCATGGAAGACTCCTTTGATGATAGGTTCAGCAATTATAGCCGCTTAAAAAACTCTGGAAAGCTCAAAATTGTATACTGGAATCAACGGGCCGTCCTGTTCAAACCCCAACGAAGAATACAGCTTGAGAGAAGCTTGATTGTCAACCTGTGTGTTGACGCCAATCGCTTCGACATTGCTGCCCTCGAAATGGGCAGACAGGTCAAAGAGCAATGCTCTGGCAAGACTGCGCCCTCTTTCCTGTGGATGTACCGCCAGGCGGGCAAGGTGAAGACGGTCAAAAAGTCGTGTGGTTACCTGGTAGGCAACCAGTGTTCCATCTACAGTCACCAGGCTGGCATAGCCACCCGAAAGGTAACATTTTTCTAAACTTGCCTGGTTCAGCTGCCAGGGCGGCGAAAAACAAACCTTGTCCAGGATGAAAATATCTGGCAGGTCACTCAGCCGCATGGGTCTGATGATGATATCCGGCGCCAGTGCTGGGGGAGTTCCTGAAATCTGCCCGGTAACCAGAGAAATCAGCTGGTTTTCCACCCCAAAACCGTTGTTGATCAGCAATCTTTCAAACCACTCTCTGTGCGAGAGGCTGAAGAGCCGGGATATCCCCCTGCTTATCAGCCAGTCGCGGGCCTGTTCGAACAATAGATTGAAGTTTGCGCTGTGATTGCCATCCCGTCGGGTAAAAAAGAAACGCAGCCAGGCAAAATCCTTTGTCTCGGGGGCTACCGAAAGCACTGCCTGCAACTGCTCTGATAATGTAAGACAAAAGGTGGATTCTGAGCTGAGGCGAGAGTGACTTGGAAACCAGTCCAAATGTTCGTAAGCTAACTGCGGTCCGTTGACAAAACGGCCTAAGTCATCCTGGTCAAACTGATCCCCGGTTTGAATAATCGGAGCCAACTGATCACCTGCTGTAGACAACTTCGCCAGCGACCACGGTCACCAAAGGCGTCAGGTCGGCCAGTTGGTGGGGGTCAAGCCTGGAAGGATCGTGTTCGAGCACAATCATATCCGCCGGCATGCCGGCTTGCAGCAGATCAACTTCACCATTGCCTGGCAATGGTTGAGTGTAAGCTTTCAGGGCTTGATCAAAACTAACCCGTTGTTCTGGATACCAGCCTTGTGGGTCAGGTTGTCCATCCCCCCTGCGGCGCGTCATCGCAGCGTGAAGCCCCTTGAAGGGATCAGCCGACTCCACCGGTGCGTCCGAACCAAAGCGCAGGTCAATCTGATGAGCAAACATGCTCTGATAGGCATAGGCATGCTCGCAGCGGCTGCCCCAATAATGCTGAGCGGTGAACATATCCGATGTGGCGTGAATGGGCTGAACTGAGGCGATGATGTTCAGTTCCCTCATCCGCAGCAGGTCGGTTGGGTCGATCAGCTGAATGTGCTCAAGGCGATGAGGCAAACGCGGATATCCGTGGTCACGCTCGTGTTGCCTGAGCAAGGCAAAACCATCCAAAACTTCTCTGACAGCCCTGTCTCCAATCGCATGGACGCTCAGCGGCCAGCCGGCGGCTCCTGCTTTTTTCCCCAATTCCAGCAGCTCTGAAGAGCTGAGCAGGAGCATGCCCTTGTTATCTGTACCCTCATAAGGTGCCAGCAGGGCTGCGCTTTGGGGCCCAAGGGCACCATCGGCAAAAATCTTCAGCCAGCCCGGTTTCAAAAAAGGGGGACGAGACAATCTTTCACGCCAGGCACCTGCAACTACTCGATCGATCTCTTCAGACGGAAGGTTCTTGCTCACCCGCAGTTTGAGCTGATCGCGCTCGGCAAGCAGAAGCAGCGCTTCGGCAGTGTCAAAGCGATCGAAATCATGCACAGCGGTTAGACCCAGGCTGTGGAAGTGGCTTTGCGCCCGCAATAGTTTTCGGGCGGTCTGTTCCGCATTGGATTGAGGGACACATGAGGAAACCAACGTGGTCGCATTTTCGAGCAGAATTCCGGTCGGAGACCCATTTTCACCCCGCAGGATCACACCGTGCTCCGGATTGGGGCTGGAGCGCGATATGCCCGCCTTGCGCATAGCCATAGTGTTGACCCAGGAGGTGTGCAGTGATTTGGCGTGGAGCAGAATGGGGTGAGCTTTGCTGATCTGGTCTAGCTGTTGGGCGCTGCCATACTCTGCCGGCTGCCAGACGTTGTGATTCCAACCATAACCAAGGATCCATTCCCCCGCTGGTGTGTTTTTTGCCTTGATCGCCACCCTTCTTAAACACTCATCCAGTGTGTCTGTTTCACAATCCACTGCGTCGAGCTTCTCGGCTGTATAGCCGAAGTGCAGATGAAAGTCGCACAGGCCCGGTAGGATGGTCTTGCCGGCCAGATCGACTTCTTCATAAGCCCTGGTGGCGGCACGGCGGGTCTGTTCAAGATCGCCTACAAAGCGGATGCGTCCGTCTTCCACCAGCAAGGCGTCGTCTTGATGCCGGCTTTCAGCAAAAAAGTTTGCGTTGCTAAACAGCAGTCCTTTACTCATTAATCCCTAACGAGTCGAGAATGGAGTTGAGTTCTTCGTCCGAATAAAAAGAAATGCTGATTGTCCCACCGCGAGATCCTTTGGTAAGGTTTACCCTGGTATGGAAAAATTGCCTGAGTTTATTTTCGAGATCTTCAATTTCAGGCGACCGCGGTTTCGGTTTGGCTGACCGCGGGGTTTTTCCGGCCAGTTTGGTTACCAAGGCTTCCGTCTGGCGGACATTCAGGTTCAGAGAAACCACCGAATCAAGAGCGGCTTCGATCGCGCGGAGGTTGGGTAGCCCCAGAAGCGCGCGGGCATGCCCTTCTGTAATTTCGCCAGACTGAAGTGCCTGCTGGGCGACCACTGGCAAATTGAGTAGGCGCAGTGTGTTAGTGACCGCAACCCGGCTCTTGCCGACTCGGCGGGCGATGTCGTCGTGTGTGAGGGAAAAGCCATCCAGCAGGCTTTGATAAGCCCGCGCCCTTTCCAGCGGGTTAAGATCTTCACGCTGGACATTTTCGATAATCGCGAATTCCAACTGCTGCTGCTCGGTGGCGCTGCGGACAATGGCAGGGACTTCGCTGAGACTAGCTAATTTTGCTGCCCGCAGTCTGCGCTCACCGGCGATGAGCGTGTAACTGTCTTCGGTGTCACCAGGAATCAGGATCAGTGGCTGAATGATGCCATGTTCACGGATAGAGCCAGCCAGTTCTTCCAGCCCATCGCTGTCAAACTGCTGACGAGGTTGATGAGGATTTGGGCTGATATTGGCGATGGGAACCTGCACCACCTTGTCACCAGGGCGGCTGATCGGTGTTTCCTGCCAACCTGGGATAAGCGCATCCAATCCACGGCCTAACCCACTTTTTTTTGCCATAGTTTACTCCTGACCAGGGTCTATTTTGACCCCATCACCGGTTAATAATTCCAGCGCCAGATTCCGATAAGCTTGTGCTCCACTTGAGGATGGCGCGTAAACGGAAATTGGCATCCCGAATGAAGGCGCCTCGGCAAGTCGAATGCTGCGCGGAATAAAATTTTCAAAGACTCTCGAGGGGAAAAACTTATGCACTTCTCCTCTCACGTCCGCGGAAAGATTTGTTCGGGCATCATACATCGTGATTATCACGCCGCGTATCTGCAATTCCGCGAACAAGCTGCCCCGGATACGGTCCAGGGTGCGTGTCAGCTGCCCCAACCCTTCCAGCGCGAGATATTCTGCCTGAACCGGAATGATCAGACCGTCTTTGGCGGCAATCAGCCCGTTCAGGGTCAACAGTCCCAGTGAAGGGGGACAGTCGATCAGGATGTAATCATAGCGGCTCTCGAGAACTTCCAACCGTTCTCTCAACAGTCGGTCTCGTGAAGGCAAATCTATCAGTTCGATTTCAGCTCCAGAGAGATTGGGCGTTGATGGAAGCAAGTCGAGCTTGAAGGTATTGTTTCGCAGCAGTGCTTCGCTGGCCTTCTTTTCGCCAATTAAGACCTCATACGTGCCGCTTTGGACCTTGTTGTGCTCGACCCCAAGGCAGGAAGTCGCGTTTGCCTGGGGGTCAAGATCAACCAAAAGCACTTTTTGGTCAAACTGACCCAGGTAAGCCCCCAGGTTGATAGTCGTTGTGGTTTTGCCAACGCCACCTTTTTGATTAACGATCGTATATATCTTACCCATTCAGATAACCTGCATCCGCGTGCTCAATTTCTTCCTGGCGGGGGACGCTGTCCAGATAACGTCGGGTTACCGAGTTGGATGAGAGTTCAATGGCAAAACGAGCAGCCTCCCAGGGGTCACGAGTCTTGAACAAACGGTGGAAGAAACAGGCAGCAAAAATGTCGCCGGCGCCGGTATCTTCAACCAGGTTCTTTCCCGGTGCGCTGAAACTGCGTACCTCACCGTTCCGGTAGACCCTGGCGCCATCCTTGTTTTCAGTGATCACCAATAGTTGGCATAGCCTTGCGTATTCATCAACCAAGTGTTGGTCACCTTGCAAATCCTCAAATGAGAGCACGACCGCCTGGGTCCGGGGCAGCAGGCGTTCCTTATCCGCTAAGTCACGGAAGGTCACACTGCCGTCCCCGGCAATGGACCTGAGCATTCCCTGAGGGGTGGCGCACAGCATACTGTCCGCAAAACCATCGAAAAGGTCTGAGTCTATCTCGTTCACGACCGGACCGAGATGGACGATCGCTGACTTACGCCAGGCACTGGGAACATCAGCGAAATTGAGTCTGGAGCCTTGTTGGTAACAGTATTGCCTTCGCCCCTGAGGGGTGCTGATGTTTCTGAAACAGGTGGTTTGCCCGGGGATCGCGTTGTAGAGTTGCAGGGGAGAAAGCGCAGAAATCTCTGCATCGTCCCCGTAACTGGTGAGCAAGCCGACCCTGTGACCAAGTTGATGAGCGGTAAGACCGGAAAAACTGGCTGTGCCACCAAGTTTTCTGGAACCATCCGGCTGCAGATCTGAGGTGATATGACCGATCAACAGGTAATCGATAGGTTTCTGGGTGGTTAGTCTGCTCATATGAGTCTGTTTTCGCCTTTCGAGCGTAAAAAATTATAGCATGGAACCCACCCAATCAGGTCCTGCCGGGCTGGCTGGGTTCTGATTCCGAAAGTGTCTAAAACCGTTTCAAACCATAATATGCCGCCGTATCGCAAGTGACGGAATCTCAATCTATACCTTACGACCGGCTGCACTTTTTGGTGCATCGGCTCAAAGAGAGGATAACGCTGCTCTGGAGTAAAATCAACGTATGATGCACGATGATGTCACAACTTATCGAAAAGCCCTGGATGACTTTCACCGCCTGCGCAGCAAGGCGGCCATGGATCGATTTTGGTCAGGCATCCGCGGTGAATCGTTAGATTTGCTGCCTTATCAAGAGGTATCCTCAAAACTAAGAGCAGTCAGTCAGAAAGACCTTGGACTGATTGAGGTACCACTAACAAATATTATTGGCAGCGTCAACCGCACAGCCGATTTCGACCGAAAATTCAGACCGCTCAGCGAGGCCAACCAGTCCCGTTGGGCTAACGTGAAGACAGCCATGACAAGCCCCTATGCAAAAGGGCTGCCCCCGGTTTCGCTCTACAAAATTGGGGAGGCTTACTTCGTCCTGGATGGCAATCATCGCATTTCCATCTCGAAGGAAATGGGTCTGGAGACAGTTGAGGCTTATGTAACCGAGGTTAGGACCAAGGTTCCTTTGTCCAGTTCGTTCACATTGGAAGAGTTAGTCGAAAAAGCCGCTCAGGCTGACTTCTTGGAAGACACCCATCTTGACCGGATATTGCCAGGGATAGATCTGACCTTAAAGCGCATTGAAAACTATCCCCTTCTAAAAGAACACATTAACGTCCACCAATATTACATGGGCATAAACCTCAATCGGGAAGTCCCATTCGATGAAGCAGCGATCGACTGGTATGACCACGTTTACGCTCCGGTGGTCAAAATCATAGAAGAGTCTGGCCTCCGTCATGAGTTTAATGAGTTCACTGTGACCGACTTGTATCTTTGGGTGCTTGACCAGCAAACAGCTCTTCAGGAAGAGTATGGTACAGCCTTTCAGACCGAAAATGTGGTTGATTTTGTCGCAAGCCAGGAAGGTATGCAAACCACCACCACAGGTTCTGCTGCCGATCGCGAACTGGACAAATTGTTGACCGGTGAATTGGAAGGCTATCCTGACTGTCTGTTTAGAGATATCCTGGTTGGCGTCAGCCATAGCGATGCTACCATGTTGGCTCAGGAACAGGCCATGTTGATGAACCGTTGCAGCGACGGGAACATTATCGGTCTGCATGTGAAAACCGAATCGGACTTGGCGAGTATTGAAACAGAAGCAGATCTGGAAGCCAGGTTTTACCAACAACTCAATCAGCGTCAGATGCGGGGACGGTTCTTGAGGGTTTCTGGTGATGTCAGCACGACTTTGCAGAAATACAGCCTGCTCAGCGACCTGATGGTGGTTAAATTGAGCTATCCCCCAGGAGGCTCATTGCTCGATCGCTTCTCTTCTGGGGTGATCACCCTTTTGCAAAGCAGCAGACGACCGGTGATGTTTGTCAAGGAGGTAGCGTCTCGGGTCAGCAGTATATTGTTAATCTATGATGAGAGTGAGAAGAGCCGCGAAGCTTTTTTCATCGCGGCTTACTACGCGGCGCGATATGATTGCGAGCTTCACATTGTCTTGTTTGAAAACTCGGAAAAAGCTAATGACGAAGCGGCTGGTTTTATCAAGGGTTATCTTTCTGCCTTAAATCTGGAATATCATCAGATTGACCTGACCCGCGAGGAATTGTTAATTCAGCTGCCCGCGCTGGTGGAAGAACGTTCGATTTCTACGGTGATGATGGGTGGCTATAAGAGCACAGGCATACTGGGGAGAATATTCAGTTCTATCGTTGATCACGTGCTCGAAGTATGCCGGATTCCCGTTCTGGTTTGTCAGTAATCAAAGGCGCTTTATCACCAGCACTGTACGGTCGTCTTCAAAAATTTTACCTTCCTGGAATACCTCCAAATCCTCCAGAAGCGCCGCGATGATCTCTTCTGGCTGCTGATTGGCGACTGAACCAAGCAGATCGGCCAATTGTACCTGACCGTACTCCCTGCCATCCGGATTCACGGGTTCACTGACGCCGTCGGTGTAGAAAACGATCGATTGGCCTGGCAGCAGTTTCAGGTGGGCGTCCCGGAGCGAAATCGGCTCCAGCAGCCCCAGAGCGATGCCCCCTCTAGGCAGCAGGGTTGCAGTTTCCTGGTAAGGATCGAGAACAAAGGGCGGGTTGTGGCCGGCGATGGCGTAGGTAAGCTGACCACTTGCGGTGTCCAGAATCGCGTAAACCAGTGTGACAAAAAACGATTGAGCTGAGTCCAGCTGGAGAAGTTGGTTAACTCGTTCCAATGCCCGGGCGGGCGAGATAAACTCACGCGAAACAGCTCTCAAGAGCGTTCGCGAAACGGTCATGTAAAGTGATGCGGGCAGCCCCTTGTCCGAGACATCGGCAACGGTCAGCCCGTATTTGTTTTCACCAAGCTTGAAAATGTCGTAAAAATCGCCACCCACCTGTCGTGCAGTTTTCCATTCTACCGCAAGCTGATAGCCCTGGATTTCAGGCAGTTTATCGGGCAGAAAAGTCTTTTGGATTCTACGAGCCAGGCTAAGTTCCTGATCTGTCTGCACCCTCTGTTGCTCAATATCACGCATGTGCTCATTTTGAAATGCCAGAGCAATCTGCCTGGCAGCGCGGTCAAGGAAGTCTATCCTTCTGCGGGTGAATTTGAAATCCCTGTCGGTTGCCAGCAGAAGTCCATAAAACTCCTCGCCCAGCTCAAGTCGGAAGGCCAGTGTTTTGCTCTGGTGGTCTTTTGGCCGGACGGGCAAACTCAAAGCACGGAGGTTCTCTCCGGGAAGAAATTCGAGCAAACCGTTGTCTGCCCTGATGGATGCGTTGATTTCATTGGCTGTAAAAGTTTGTCCAGGTTTCACCCCGATTATTTCGCCCTGACCCAGGATATTTTGCAGCTGGTAGCGCTGCTGTTCATGTTGATGAGCCAACAGTGCCAGACCTTCCAGTCCGCATTCCGTGCTGATGCGTGCGCAGGCGTGATCTAAAGCAGTCTCGAAGCTTTCTGATTGCGTCAGAATATTGCCTAATTCCAACAGGCGCAAAGAAATGCGGTATTCCTCTTGTCTATCATTGAGCATCTGGATATTCTGAAGGCTGATAGCTGCCTGTTGTGAAACGCCTTTAAGGATTGAGAAACGTGACCGTTCCAGCATCTGTTCCGGTTCTGCTTGTTTGTACCTGTCGCTGCTGAGGTGCAGCAAGTAGCCAAGGGTTTGCTGTTGGGTTTGCAGCGGAAAAGCCAGGACAGTACCGTTTTCAGTTAATTGGGGCAGCAGCTTAAAGAGTTCGGGTAAATCACCCACGCGCGCGGCTGAAAGATGGTCGTGCTTGATAGTTCTGCCCAGCACAGTGTCCCGATTGAAGTTGAGCGGCAGTGCCGAAAATGGGCATTGGGTCTGCGGGCAGTAAAGGTTCAGAAGGCTGAATATTTGGGGGTTTTCGGTTTCCAAAACCAATCCAACCGCGGTTCCGCCGATCAACTCAAGCAAGACCTCGCCAATTTTGTCGGTCAGATCCGCAAGAGTGGTCATGTTCTTTGTTTCGATTGCCAGATCAAGCAAAATCGAAGTCAACCAGGATTGGGTTTCTTTCTCCACCTCGACCCGCTGTTTATCCAGGGAGTTGCCAATATAATCGGCAAAAGTGGAACAGATGTTGACTGAATCTTGTCCATAACGCCCGGCAGAGGAGACGTGAAAGCTCAGGACGCCATAACTGTGCTGCTGGTAACTGATCGGCGCGGCAACTGCCGAAAACTTCTGTGGCATTGTCAGTTTCTGCTGGATGGGGTCGCTTTGAACATGGGTGGGCTTGATCAGGCCAGTTTCTGGCAGCAAGTTTGGGGAGAACCAGGTTTCTTTTTCAACCGTTATGTTGAGACCTGACTTACATTTTTTGCTCTCACTGCACCAATAATCGTCCAGCCTCAGCGCTTCCTGCGGGCCCTCAGAACGCCAGAAACCGATAAAGTCAACCGGCAGAATCGTAGGGATCTGTTCGATCACAAAACGAACCAGATCTTCAGGTTCGATATCCCGGGAAATGTATTCTGCACATTCACGATAGCGTTCAGCCAGATTACGACGCCAGATCGAGGTTTTATACAGGTTAGCGTTGCGCAGAGCGATGGAAATTGTCTGAGAGAGTGTTTCCAGTTGATCAACATCCTGGATGGTAAAGGCATCAGTTTGATCGCTCTGGAGGTCCAAAACGCCCAAAATCTTCCCCTGAAATTTTAGCGGCAGACATAACTCAGACCCCACCACTGAAGTAGAAAGATTGTCGGGCTGATAATCGGGCTTGGTTGAAATGTCATTTGCCAGCTGGATCGTTCCGGTTCTGGCTGTGAGCGCGATCAACCCCCGTGGGGCCTGGATCGGGTAACCCACCTGGTTTTCTTCATAGTACCTGGCTTTGGACCCGCTGCCCGCTTTGAAGACGATTTCTTGGGGAACGTAATCAACTAAAAAAATGTGTACCAGAGGGTAGCCAAACTCTTTTTGGATCAGGTCTGTGACTTTCTGAAGCAGTTGATCGAGGTCGAGTGTGCTGCTGATAGAGCGGTTGATTTCTGAGATTATGCGCAGGGTCTCGGCGGGCAGGGATTCGTTATCGCAAGCTTCTTCTGTTTGTGGTGGGGCAGGGCTGAACCTCTTGAAGAGGGTCAACTGGTTACCCTCGGGTGTACTTTGTTGATAGGAGACTTCATCCATCAGTTTGTGGATCAGAAAAACACCTAACCCGCGTTCCCTGCGTGACTCGAGCGGACCGGTGAGGTCGGGCTCGGGCACCTCTGCGAGGTTAAAGGAGAGCCCGTCATCCTCAAGAGTGATGGTCATGCCAATATCTGTGTGGTCGAGTTTGACGCGGATGTCACCCGGGGGCAAATCCCTGTAAGCATGGTCAATAATATTGGTAGCCGCCTCATCTACTGCGAGGTCAATTTCATAGATTTGCTCTGATGTTAAGGGCAATTTTTGGGCATAAGCGCAGATAAATTCAGAGATCTTGATCAAATTCTTGCAATCAGAAGGGAAAATGGCTGAAATCATGGTTGTGTCCATCCAGTGGTGGCATTATATCATTCTCATCGGGTAAAATAGCGCTATGGTAGCGCAGAAACCAACCATTCGGATTGATGACCTGCCCGCTGGCGACCGGCCACGGGAACGCATGCTGGCAGAGGGTGTCAAGGCGCTAACCAACGGCGAATTGATGGCCATCCTCCTAAACAGCGGTTCAACGGAAGTAAGCGCAATCGATTTGGGCAACAGGCTGCTTAACGATTTAGGAGGTTTTAATGGCATCCACCGCGAAGACCTCTCCCGCCTGATGGAGTTCAAGGGCATCGGGTTGGCAAAGGCGTCCCGCATCAAAGCCGCCATTGAAATTGGTTACCGAATGGCAAAAGAGCACGATGAAGAGGCGATTTTTATCAAAACACCGGAAGACATTGTAGACCTGGTCGGGTTTGAGATGAAAGGGCTGAGCCAGGAGCAACTCTGGGTGCTGCTGCTCAATTCGCGTAATCGTTTTTTGGGTAAAGAAAGGCTCTACAAAGGCTCGCAGGACGCGACAACGGTGCGCGTAGCCGAAATATTTAAGGATGCGGTTAGAAAGAACGTCTATTCGATCGCCCTGGTTCATAACCATCCCTCCGGTAACCCCGGGGAAAGCCCTGAAGATGTCAATTTGACTCGGGCGGTGATAGAAGCTGGCAAAATACTGGATATCCGCCTGATCGACCATGTCATCATTGCTGCCAACGATTACAGTTCTATCCGCCGCAATCATTCCGAACTCTGGGCGTAGTCTCCGGCCCGGCAATAAACTGTATAAAACTTAGATTAAACGGTTATTGCAGTTAGGACAGGTTTTTTCTTCTCTTTGAACAACGAAGCCGCAATACGGGCAGGTAGCAGGTTGAACCTCGCCCAGCGGAGCCCCGCAAGCCACACAGCGACCTGCTGCGATTTTGTTCGCGGTCAGGCAATATGGGCAGACAGTGCGGCTTAAACGTTCAGACAAAGACTGCCCGGTGCCGTATTGGCGGGCAGTCAGATCGATAACTTCCCAGATTTGATCTTCCAGTGTGATTGATTCAACATCTTGTGCCAGGTCATCGAGGCGGTTGATCAAGGAAAGTGGATTGCGAACAGCACTGAGAGCAGTTAATCCGAGGCTGGCAGCCAGCCCAAACCAGTTTTGCTTGCCCAGCGTGATGCTCAACCCATCGCTGACTTTGGAAATTGTGGCGGTCATCGCGGTGGGGCCGCCGGAGCTCAGGCCCGGTCGGGTGGCGATCTGGACAGCCATGTTGTTTTCATCACCGATTTTTTGGACCCGGTAATTTCCGCGGTGGAAGGCGGCGGAAAGATTGTTGGCAACCAGCCTGGGGTCAAGCTCTCCGTGATAAATTCGAGTGGTCATTGTCACCATCCTAACAGTCTTAATGGTTTAGATTATAATCGGAATGTTTACGGGACCATTGATGAAAAAAGATAAATCTCACACAAGACGTTTTGTGGCTGGCTTGTTTATTCTGTTTGTTTTGCTGACCCTAAGTCTGCTGCCTGGCTTGAATCGCTCGGTCTGGGCGCAATTCCCGACTGTTTCAATCCCAACTGTGACCAGTTCCCCCCGGGGGTTGTACGTCCGGGCAGTTGGGGATCCTGAAAATCCGTTGAATGTCCGTAGCTTCCCTAATTCCACCTCTACTCGAGTGGGAGTCTTTCTGGTTGGTCAGGAGGCGAAAGCTTATGGGTATTACGGCGATTACGTTATGATCGATTATGCTGGCGCGCCAGACAACCGCGGCTGGATAGTATTGAACCGTGTAGAAGTGTTTGGTGGTTCTTTGCCCATGCTGCAACCTCCACCAACTGAAACGCCCTCCATCACCAAGACAATCGACCCAACGCTGGCGGCCCAATTCATCATCACCGCCATTCCCAGCCGGTTGCCAACCTTCACCGAACCTCCAGCTCTGCAAATTCCAACCTATCCAGCCCAGGTAGGTGGAACCGCCACCGGAGGGATCCCGATTGGTTATGTGATCGTGATTTTGGCAGGGCTTGGCTTGTTCCTGACCCTCATTGCGGTATTGAGACGGGGCTGAGATTGTTTATGCGTCCGCTCGGGCATATTTTGATATTCGTCTGAAAGAATTTACCAGCGAATAGGTTTTTTCGAGCGTCTCCAGATTTTCCTCCATAGCCCGGTAGCCTTCATCAAACAGGTGAGAGGAATCTACTTTTTGAAGCAGGCTGATATGTCCAACCATTGGCTCGATCAGGACGTCGGGTTTGGATACTTCCAGCTGTAGCTCACTCAATTTGCAGGTGACTACGTCGACCGAAGCGGTCAGATGGCGCATGAATTCCCCCAGTTTAGTTTTTGAGACGGTTTTGACAAATGGGTCTGAGAGGCTGTCTTCCAGGGGTACTTTGATATCTTCAAGGCTGAAGCCTGGTGGGCGTTTGTGCAGGGTGATGGCTATTACCGGCAGGGTGGGGTCAAACTGACGGGCAGAATCGACCGGGACGGGGTCAATCAGACCGCCATCAACCAAGATCTGATCGCCATGGCTGGGGAAGAAACCAGGGATCGCGATTGTGGCAAGAACTGCCTGTATGAGGTCGCCATCCTTGATGATGATTTCCTGCCCGGTTCTTAAACTTACAGCAGTGGCTGCAAAGGGAGTCGTCAGATCATCAAACGTCTTGCCTTTCAAAAAAGGATCCAGCGATTTCACTATTCCAGCAGTGCCAAGCAGAGAAAAAGACGAGTATGCGAGGCTGACTCGAAAGTTGGATTCGGTAAAAAAATTGTCAACAGCAACCGCAATCTCCCTGGGGGAATGTCCGGCTGCAATCATTGAACCAAACAGACCGCCGGCACTGGTGCCAGCAATGCCGTTGATCAGGTAATCGTGATCCAACAAGCATTGAACCACACCCAGGTGTGCTACGCCGCGCACGCCACCTCCGCCCAGAGCAATGTTGACTTTTCTTTGCATACCCTACCTCCGTGTTTATGATTAGCACCTCTGGGTTGGTTAGAACGGTCAATTTTCCTTCCCAACCCCTGCGTTCCAATTTGATTGTATAATATTTGTGGGCTGGAGATACTATTGCATTTTAACCTATTGCCCGACCAAAGGGTCAAGTTGAGTCAGGTATGAATAATTTTGTTGAAAATTTTTCGATAAATAACCAGATTGCATGGTACGTATTGCGCTGCAAACCTAACTTTGAGTTTGTAGTTTATTCACAACTCAGAGAATGCCAGGTCGAAACCTGGCTGCCTTTGCTCAGGGTCAGTCCAGTCAACCCTCGCTCCAGAACCACAAAACCATATTTCCCTGGTTATATGTTTGTCAGAGGGAGCATTGGCGATCTTTATGCCAGTCGCGTGGGACTGATGCGCGGTGTGGTCGGCCTGGTCAGTTTTGATGATATACCTGCTTCAGTTTCCGATGGTCTGATCGAGGCTGTTAAGAGGCAGGTCCGGCGCCAGAACAGCCAGTACGAGTGTGAAACTGATGCTCTGCGGGCGGGCGATCGCGTCTGGGTCGACGACCCGGTCTTTGCAGGTATTGAGGCTCACTTTGAACAGTGTCTCAATGGTGAAGACCGCGTGATTGTGTTGTTGACGCTCCTGCAGGGGCGGCCTTTTAGAGTGCAAGTCGGCGCCGATAAGGTCAGAAGACGTACTGACTAGGTTCTTGGGCGGTCAATTAAATAACCCTGCATCAAGCGACTACGAATATGTCGGAGGGGCGGAGGCGTGCCTGGTTCCAGGCAGGAGATGATCTAAGATGAAAATGACCATGAGAAAAAATAACAAAAAGCCTGTCATTATTATTGTAAGTCTGTTCTTGATCCTGACCCTTGCAGCTTGCAACTTCCCCGGTCCCTTGGTTGAACCTCTGGACAGCTCGGCAACGAACCAATCTTCACCTACGCCGGTGAACCCGTTTGGTGTGGAACTGCCCGCGGAAGCGGGCGACGCGCCTGTGCAAGTTACTCCGGCAGCCCTGCACTCAGCCGAGGAAGCCCTGGCGACACCTGCTCCCAACCCCGATGAGAAGGGACACTGTGGTCGTAAAGATTCGGTCACGCTCCTGGTTCTCGGCATAGACAAGCATGCCCAGGCGGATGGCATTCGACTGATAAGAGTTGACTTCCAGAACGCGACCGTACACATGACTTCCATTCCCCGGGATTTCTATGTCCCCATCGTTGGCTTTGAGCCGTTTGGTATCAATTACGGGCGGATTAACGCCACCTTCGGTTACGGCGAATACTTTTTTGGAAATGGCGCCGGTGCGGAGGCAGTAGCAAAAAATATCACCTATAACTATGGGGTCGAGATTGACGATCAGTTTGTGCTCTACTACGATGAAATCGGCAAATATATTGATGCTGTTGGAGGGGTGACGGTAACCACGGATAAACGGGCCCAGGACTTTTGGTACAATTTTCCACCTGGCACCTACGAAATGGATGGTGACACCGCAGTTGTATTTATGCGCATCCGCGCTTTCGACACGGACATCCAGCGGATTAATCGCCAGACCCTGGTTTTGAGAGCGATCCTCGAGAAGGTGCGTGCCGGTCTTTCTCCCAAGATGATTTACGAAATCCTCAGTGCTCTGATGAAAGATAAGACTACTCAGACCGATTTGGGCTTGACCGATATGTACAGTTTTTATTGCCTTTCCAGGATAGTTAAAAATTCTGACATCCATATCTCACCCATTCCCGATACCCTGTTTCATCCTTACACGACCGAAACAGGCGCGCAAGTCTTGATCCCTCACGCAGAAGTAGTAGAATTTGTACAGCAATCGCTTGGACTGATTGATTAATCCTATCTTGTTAGACGCCTTCTTTCACACATGGTAAAATCAAAGTTTGGATTAAATAATACTTGCCGAAATCGGCGATTTTTGAGGATAGAAAGAGTGCTATGAGTGATACACAACCAATAGAGACGGGTACTGGCGAGAACACACCTACCAATAACCGCCGAAAAGTTAATAAATGGCAAATCATCGGGTTGGTTGCCGTGGGTCTGGTCCTGGTATTGGTTTCAGTCTGGTTTACCTGGCTAAAACCTTTTATTCAAAAACCGATCTCTGATCCATTAAATTTGCCCAGCGTCTCGACCGATTTGATCGCGACGGCAACTGCGGCTCCTACAGATGAACCAACGCCGACCCCTACAGTCCCTGAAGCAACCCCCACACCTACGCCAGCCCCGATTTGTGGAGATGATGCTGTCTGGACCTTTTTATTGGTCGGAATCGACTACCGCGGGAACGACTATCTTTACGGTCTGGCGGACGGTATCCGGATCGCCCGAATCGATTTTACGAAGATGACCGTCAATATGGTGGCATTGCCGCGCGATATGGTTGTAAACGCCCCTGAAAATCTCTTTAAGGAAGAGAACCCTATCAAAATTAATCAGGGTTATCTGCTGGGCTCCCCTGGCTGGACCGGTTCGACCGACCCAGGCAACGGTGCCACCTCGCTTGCGGAAGTGATCCAATTCAACTTTGGCATCACAGTCGATCATTACGCGGTTGTCAACTTTAACGCGGTGAGAAACTTTATCGATGGTATTGGTGGAGTCGAAATCACACTACCTGAATCTGTTTATGACCCTGACCCCAGTTTGGGCTACTTCCCTTCTGGCACTCAAATTTTAGATGGCGAACGCGCGCTGGATCTGATGCGCATTCGCACGAACTATAACGATGGTTTTCGTGTTGGTAACCAATCGCTGATCATCAAAGCTATTTTGCAAAAATTCCTTAAGCCAGAGAACATCGTGAAAGTGCCCGACCTGGTCTCCGAATTTCATGGTGCCTTCCTGACTGATCTGTCTATTGAGCAAATTGTCAATCTGGGGACCTGTTTCCTGCAGAATTTTGACCTGGATGACTATAACTCCAAGCAGATACCGGAAGAAATGCTCCTCCAGGATTTTGAGTACATTCCTTCGAATTTTGGATCGAGTTTTGTCTACCGCTGGGATCAAAGCGTTGTGGATTGGATCCACCAGAATTTGATGTCTCAGTAGGCAATGCAGAGTCAACAAGCAGAAAAATTAGAAGAAACTACAACTGAAGATTGGGATCTGGTCATTACCCCTCGCAAGAAGTGGTATGACCTGCAGTTGCGTGATGTCTGGAACTACCGCGACCTGATCGGTTTGTTTGTGCGGCGTGACTTTGTCTCCCGATACAAACAGACTATCCTTGGTCCGCTGTGGTTTATTATCCAGCCGCTGTTCACTTCTTTGGTCTTTACCGTTATCTTTGGTAACATTGCCCAGTTGCCCACTGACGGGTTGCCGCAGATGCTATTTTACATGTCCGGCAATATCCTCTGGGGCTACTTCTCCAGCTGCCTTACCAGCACCTCTACCACGTTTACCTCTAACGCCCATCTGTTCGGCAAAGTCTACTTCCCCCGGCTGGTCATGCCGATCTCGACGGTGATTTCTAATCTGATCACCTTTGCCATTCAGTTCGCATTTTTGCTTGGATATATGCTTTTCTTTTACCTGCGTGGGTCAGATATCAGGTTGACGACCTGGGCTTTGGCTTTGCCCCTGCTTATACTGCTGATGGCCGGGTTGGGGCTCGGATTTGGCATTATCATCTCGTCTATGACTACCAAGTACCGCGATTTGCAATACCTGGTCACTTTCGGGGTCAGTCTCTGGATGTACGCCACGCCGGTTATCTATCCGGTTTCCAGCATTCCTGAAAAGTGGCGTTGGGTGGCGGACCTCAACCCTGTCACTCCCATTGTTGAAACTTTCAGAATGGGTTTTCTCGGCGCGGGTGATGCCTCTTGGCTGCGGCTGGCTTACAGTGCGGTCTTCATGGTCGTGGTCATTCTGATTGGCGTAGTGATTTTTAATCGGGTGGAAAAAACCTTTATCGACAC
>CAZHXQ010000002.1:61763-63012 GCA_964536465.1 uncultured Anaerolineaceae bacterium | reverse complement strand
TGATTAAGTAGTGTTTTATTTTACCTGTTATCGATAGCATTTGCCAGTAAAATGAGCATATATGTAAAGCCTTACACAAACCTTTTACGGTGAAATCGTTACGAGAAAGGCTCTTTCTGTAAATTGCAAACACAAAAAACAGTCACACCAATTCGGGGCAATTAAACTGAGATGTCTTCGTTCACGCATCACATCTGCCCTCCACACGTGCGTTCCTTTACCTTTTCACAACCACACATGATCTGCCTTTCCAACCCGGGTCACATCTATCCCCCTACTCTAATTCCTTTCAACTCTGCCCGCCCAGGTCATGTCTACTTTCCCAACCCACATCACAGCTTTCTCATAAACGGTAACCTATCAGCCCTTGTAAACAGCATTTATTCGATTTTTCTGATCAATACAACCCGCTAACTTCTCAATAAAACTCAAACCAATCCACTGCAGTTAAGCCTGATGAGCAAAGCCAATAACATTGTTATCGCTAAGTGCGTTCCATTTATTTGCAACAGTTTGGATCTTCTCTACTATTGTGGCTACGCGCATTAATCTTTATCAGGTGAGAAAAGAGAAGGGTCAAAAACAGATCCTCGCACCCACACAAGTCAACCACGGAAGCACATCTGTGAACCGCATTCTGTTCGTTCTACTTCCAGGTCGAAACTGTTTACCGCAATTCTCATTAATTGCATCACCATTATCTTCACCAAGTCTTATCCCTCTTTGGCTATGCGCATTAATCTTATTATAATATAGCTGTTTGAAGTCAAAAATTCCAAGTACAAAAAAAGCGAGTGACAGCAATTTGCACCTTCCCATGTTCGGTAAGAGACGCCGGATACGGGAAATACTCTCTCTTACATCCTAATTCGAGGCCATTCAATGATGGACTCGCCAATGCATTACATTTATCCTCATCAGCCTCAATCCTTTTCACTAAATTGGCTACAGGCATTAATCTTAATTATGTGAGAAAAAAGAAAGACCTGTCACAGATCTTTGTCCCTACATATAGTCAATCGGAGATGCCAATTACAGAGGAGGGCGTCATGCTAGTCTAGCTCCCAATTCGCGGTCATTGAATCTTATCCCCGCCAATTGCATTCGCTTTATCTGCACCATACTCAATCCCTATTCCTATCACGGCTACGCGCATTAATAATTTTGTAATATCTAATTGAGTCAAATATTCCAGGTGCAAAAAGATAGGCTAGTGAGAGCAATTCGCCCCTATCAAAGTCAGTTGAAT
>CAZHXQ010000002.1:43731-61663 GCA_964536465.1 uncultured Anaerolineaceae bacterium | reverse complement strand
GGTGCAAAAAGATAGGCTAGTGAGAGCAATTCGCCCCTATCAAAGTCAGTTGAATATGCCAGTGATGGGACAGGCTGCTTCTTTCCAATCCCAGGTCGAGCCCCTTTCTTTCAAATAATCAAAAGCGGAACAAGGCGAGCCCGTCCCATACGGTGGATAGGGCATTAAAGTGGCCTTAGAAATCTGAACGGAGCCAGTCTGTTACATACGTCCAGATGGTGCATGAAGAGCGGAACCAGACGGGTTTATACAGGATATGGGTGGTAAAAAATGACCAATCCCCTGAAGTACCTTCTCTTCGATCAACAATTCACTTTCCCATTCTGGCTACGCGCATTAATGCTGTAAAATCTACTTGAAGTCAAGGATTGCGAGTGCAAAAACAAAGACCAGTGGCGGCAATTCATTTCTTATGCAACTCTGTAAAAGATGGCAACACAGGGCTTACTGCTCGCTTCCACTCCCAGTCCATTGCCCGTCGTCTGCGAAAAATTATATTCGCTCCAAAGCCAACCCGGCTTACTACTCCCAAATGTTGAGCGACAATTACTCAAAGGCAATGATCAGCTGATAGTGCGGCTGGCCACCGCTGTGAATTTCGATTTCCACTTCCGGGTATTCTTCGCGCACGCCATCGGCCAGGCGGTTAGCCTGGGCCTGATTGAGGTCTTCACCGTAGAAAAAGGTGATACGTTCAACGTCGTCCATGTTGGCTTTTTCCAGCAACCTCTCGATCGCGTCTTCAATGGTTGACGCCGAAGAGACAAGCTTACCGTCATACAGCGCGATGACCCCGCCCTTCTCAACCTCCACTCCGTCGATTTCGACGCTGCGGGTCGCGATGGTGATGTCACCGGTGTGCACCTCCTGTATGGCCTCGTTCATCGACTCTTCATTTTCTTCGAGGCTGCCTTCCGGGTTGAGCCTGAGCATGGCCGCAAAACCCTGCGGCGCGTTGCGCGTGGGGATAATAGCGATCTTCTTAACGCTGACTTTGGCGGCGTTTTGAGCAGCCAGAATGATATTTTTATTATTTGGCAGAATAATGACCTGATCGGTGGGCAGATTCTCGAAGGCGGCCAACAATTCCTGAACACTGGGGTTCATGGTCTGCCCGCCTTCAACGATTGCCGACACACCCAGGCTGGCAAATATGGAAGACAGCCCTTTGCCGGGAGATACAGCAACAACCGCCACCTCACCAGGATTGACTGGCGTGAGCGCGATTTCTTCTTCGCCCTGACGGTTTTCCATCTGATCAAGCAGGTTTTCCATCATGATTTTTTTGACCACGCCTTGGGTCTCGGTATAGGTGATAGGCTCAAAGCGTTTATCCAACTCGGTATGGATGTGCATCCGGTAGATGCCATCACCTTCACCCACCTGGATACTGGTGCCAATCTGGGAGAGGTCTTCGTAATATTGCTCGAGCAAAAACCCAGCATGGGGCGCAAAGTCGATCACGACCTCATAATCCTGACCTTCTTCGACGGTCTCCATAGCATTGGCGAGGTCGAGTTCTGCTAATGGTCTCAGGATTGCTCCACTGCCATCCAGGGATTGACCCTGAAGCATTTTCAGCATTCCCTCAAAAATGTAATACAAACCCATGCCCCCAGAGTCGACCACACCAGCCTGTTTTAGGACCGGCAACAATTCCGGCGTGTGCTTGACACTCCTGTCACCTTCTTCGACAATTGCAACCAACATTTCGCTGAGGCTGGCATTGGCTCTGGCGGCTTCTTCTGCCGCACGGGTCATATCTTTGATCACGGTCAAAATTGTGCCCTCCACGGGCTTGACCACACCCTTGTAAGCGGTATTTCTGGCTTCCTGCATGGCACGCATCAGCAGGTCAGTGTCCATCGTTTCATAATGGTCCAGTGCCCGGGAAAAACCACGCCAAATCTGAGACAGGATCACACCAGAATTGCCTCTGGCCCCCATCAGCGCGCCTTGGGCAAAGGCCTGGGCGGTTCCGCCAACGTTTTTGGTGCGTTTTTGGTCGACCTCATTGATAGCCGCCTGCATGGTCAGCACCATATTGGTCCCAGTATCGCCGTCGGGCACAGGGAAGACGTTCAATGAATTGACATAAGCCTGATTGGTGGTCAGCCAGATCAGCCCAGCCTCGAACAAAAGTACCAGGCTGTCACCGTTCAAGGGCGACTGGAGCAGCGCATGCCGCTCTTGTTCATCGGGAAGAATATAATTTGTTTGATTCATAAGTTACCTTGGCAGCATTAATCCGGATTGCTCACACGCAACCCCCGCACATGTACATTCACGTGCTTGACGGGTACTGCCATCGTTTTCTCCACAGCATATTTCACACTCTCGGCCACCGAATCCGTGACTGTCTTTATACGAAGACCATATTCGATTACAAGGTTCAGTTCCAAACTGACCCCATCTTCTTCGGTTTTGACAATAACGCCAAAATCAGCATCTTTGTTAAAAAATCTCGATATCGATTCACCGACGTTGCCCGGGGTCAGACTGATAACGCCGTAAGATTGAAGTGCAGCGTTACGGGCAACGGTTCGAATAGCCTGTGAAAGGATGTAGATGCTTCCAAATGGATTTTCTTGTGTTGTCATTATTAGGCTCTTTCTCCGAGAATTACCTTGATTATTTCAGATTTCTCTGGTAATATAAACGCTTGCGCGTGTAAACAGTTACGCGACAGACGATATTATAATGCAAGAAAGGTATTGAGATGGCAAAGTGCAATCAGTGTGGAAAAACCACCACCTTCGGTCACAATCGCAGTCACTCACTCGTCGCTACCAGACGTAAGTTCCGCCCGAACCTCCAGCAGGTTACCGTCATGGAAGGCGGGAGGAAAGTTCGCAAAGTACTTTGCGCGCGCTGCATCAAAACTCTGACCAAGGCCTATCGTTAGTTTTTACACCTAAAACAATCATCAAAAAGTCGCTCACCCGGCTTTTTTGATTTTAATCCAGAGCCGCTCTTAGAGCAGCAATGCCCGCGGCAATGCCATCAGGATGTTTGAAAATGGCCGTGCCCGCCACAAAATTCCTGGCACCAGCCTGCCAGTTTTCCAGAATCGTGTCCGCTGAAATGCCGCCATCAACCTGAATGGTGGCCTGCGAATTAAACTCATCCAATATGCTCCTCACGGTCCGGATTTTTTCCAACGAAAATGGAAGGTATTCCTGACCGCCAAAACCCGGGTTGACTGACATGATCAAAACCTGATCGACCACCTCAGCCAGGTAACGCAGGCTTTCCAGTGGTGTACCGGGATTGTAGGTCAATCCTGCCCGTGCGCCCATTTCCCTGATGGATTGCAGGCTGCGATGAATGTGTGGACAGGTTTCGTAATGGATGGTGACGGTGGATGCGCCCGCCTCAATAAAATTTTTCAGATGCCTTTCAGGCTCTACAATCATCAAATGAACATCGACAGGTAAATCGCTGGCATCCCTGCAGGCCCTGACAATTTCAGGGCCGAAGGTAATGTTGGGAACAAAACGACCATCCATCACATCGACGTGGATCTGGTCTGCCCCACCCTGCTGGGCTTCACGTACCTGCGCGCCAAGTTTTTTTAAGTCGGCTGAGAGGATTGAGGGGGATATGATCGCTTTCATAGGCTCCTGTCAGGGTTTGAGTAGAATGTAAATATAAAACCAAAACGGGATCAACCCAACCAGCAAGCCGCCGGCAATAATAGCCAGGGCCCAGGTTTTCCAATCTATGGGCCTTTCCTCCTCCCAGTCTACTTCACGATTACGAGTATAGGCTTCTTCCACGGGAGACAAAGTCGGTCGCGCAGCTTCAGGCTGACCTGCCGAATCTGTAATTCCAGCCTGGCGCGAGAACTCGTTTGTTACCGCTGGGGTTTGAAACGGATCCGCCTGTGCCTGCTCGGCAGGTAGGGGCGGCTGAATCAGGCGTGACCCCTGAAAAGTATCATGCACAAAAGCCATATTTTGATTGGGCTCTGTGTTCGTGTCGTACAGCCCCAGCAGCAATCGGCCCATTTGATCGGCAGTTCGGTACCTGGAGCTGGGTTCCTTGGCCAGGACCTTGAGGATGATCTCTTCCAAGGCTGAGGGAATACTGTTGTTGTAATAGCGTGGAGCGACCGGTTTGTCCTCCCGGTGCATGCGAGCCAATTCTGTCGAATCGGAGGCAATAAATGGCAGTCTGCCGGTGATCATTTCGTAGAGGATAATCCCCAACGAATAGACATCCGACGAAGGGGATGGCGGGCGGCCACTGGCTTGCTCCGGGGAGAAGTAGTGGGGTGAGCCCCAGACCACGTCGCTGCGTTCATCAGGTGATATGGTAGCAAGCGCTCTCGCGATACCAAAATCGGTCACTTTAAGACGCCCTTCGGGCGTGACCAGCATGTTGTGTGGTTTGACATCACAGTGCACCAGACCGGCACGGTGGGCGTATCCAACCCCACCGCAAGCCTGGATCATCAGCTCCAGCGCCTCACTGACCGTGAAACGTTCTTTCTGTTTGGTCAGTGTCTTCAAATCGGTTCCCGGCATGTATTCCATAACAATGAAGAGATGCCCCTGGTCGAGACCAAAGTCGTGCACAGTGACGATGTTAGGATGGGAGAGATTGGCTGCTGCCCGAGCTTCCTGGCGGAAGCGTTCACGGAAAGCAGGATCTTTGGAAAAATCTTCACGCAGAACCTTGACCGCCACGTTTCGTTCCAGCATCAGGTCCTTAGCCTTATACACCACGGCCATGCCGCCAGTTCCCAGGGTGTCCTGAAGCTGGTAACGATCATTAAGCAGGCTGGGCATGTCCATGCTGGTTATTATAATTCATGAATCGGGAGAAAAAACTGGCATTCTATCTGGTTATCTCTTCAGGACGCGATCAGGATCCCATAAAACTAAATCCGTACTAAATACAGACAAATTTCCTGGGCTAAGCACCCGAAAGAACTCATCACGCTCCAGAAATCTATCAGTAGAAGCGAAATTTAAAAAACAATGAATTCTTAAAACTGCGTACAAAAAGTCTTGCCATTTTGGGGCAGAAGTCGTATAATGTGGGAAAGATTGTCATAGAGTGTCACAAAGTGTCACAACAATTGAAAGTGAAGCGCCAGAAAAGGCGCTTCGGTGCTTAAAAGAGGGATTAGAACAAATGTTTTACGGTAGGTTTTCACACAACATCGACAAGAAGGGCAGAATGACTGTTCCTTCCAGCTTTCGCGATGAAACCCCCCACGGTG
The DNA here is from genome assembly GCA_964536465.1 of uncultured Anaerolineaceae bacterium. Lineage (GTDB taxonomy): Bacteria > Chloroflexota > Anaerolineae > Anaerolineales > Anaerolineaceae > Mesolinea. Next base: position 56,433 of record CAZHXQ010000002.1, on the reverse strand, counting down.
TGGTTTGTGTGACCAAAGGTCTCGACGGAAACCTGATGGCTTACGCCAAAGAAACCTTTGATTTCTATGCCCAATCGATGAATAGCATCTCAATTACAGACCCCAACATGCGCTCCTTCCGGCGCGAAGTTCTGGGTTCTACAGCCGAATTAGCCTATGACACAGCCGGACGCGTCCTCATTCCGCTGCACTTGCGGAAGTTAGCTGGGATTGAGGATGACGTGACCATCATCGGTGTAGGCGACAGCTTTGAAATCTGGGATCCCAAACGGTTGCATGCCTTTGAGAACGCCACCGACCCAGAATTGCAAGCCAAGGCCTGGTCTTCACTGCATATCACGCCAACCAGAGGAAATTGATGTCGGCGGTGCCACCGGCTCCACAGCCCCACCGCTCAGTACTTTACCAAGAAACAATTGAATATCTGGCTCCAAAAAGTTCTGGTCGTTATCTGGATTGTACCGCTGGCGCGGGGGGACACGCTTTCGGCATCCTTGAAGCCTCCAGCCCTGATGGGCAGTTGATCGCGATCGATCTCGACCCAACCGCCATTCAGCTCACCTCAGAACGTCTGAGACCATTCGGGCAACGCGCGACCGTACTGCACGACAGCTATCTGAACTCGGCGAGAATCTTGCAACGAAAAGGCTGGGAGAAAGTTGACGGAATTCTGCTGGATCTGGGAGTTTCTTCAATGCAGCTTGACCAGGTCGAACGCGGGTTTTCTTTTCGCAGTGAGGCTCCCCTGGATATGCGCTTCAACCCAACCGCAGGGGAAACAGCCGCAGATTTGGTGAACAGGCTCACCGAAAAAGAACTGGCTGATGTGATTTGGAAATATGGAGAAGAACGGCATTCCCGCCGAATTGCCCGCCGAATCATCCAGACCCGACCTGTACTGACCACAACACAACTGGCAGAGGCGGTCCGTTCAGCAGTCGGTGGGACCAGAGGCAGAATTGACCCGGCCACCCGCACCTTTCAGGCGATCCGAATCGCCGTCAACGATGAGCTTAGAACGGTTGAAGAAGCCATCCCGGGCCTGATTGAACTTTTAAAACCGAAAGGCAGATTGGTGATCATCAGCTTCCATTCCCTGGAAGATCGATTGGTAAAACTGGCCTTTCGCAGAGAAAGCGTGGACTGTCTTTGCCCGCCAGAACAGGTTATCTGTACCTGCGGGCACAAAGCCAGTATCAAAATCCTGACACCGCGGCCCGTGGTTGCCGGCCAGGAAGAAATTAACGAAAATTTACGAGCCCGCAGCGCCAAGCTGAGGGCAGTTGAAAAGAAGTAGGATTTTTGCAGGTAGAACGACCATGAGACAAGAACGATCACAAGCCTACAAACAAGCCCCCTGGCGCACCCAAATTCAATGGGTGGGGGGTTTCCTTTTGGCAGTTGTCACAGTGGCAGCAGTCGCGGGACTTTATCTGTCTATCAGCGGGCGCTCTGCCGCCACCGGCCGCAGGATTCAAAACCTTGAAATCCAATTATCAGCACTACAACGAGAGAATAATGACTTGCAAACACTGCTTGGTCAGATTCAGTCTGAACACGCTCTTTCTGAGCGCATCGATTCATTGAACATGCGACCTTTGACGCCGGACGAAGCGCTTTATCTGGAGGTCCCTGGCTACATCCCCGCGGAAGGTCCCTCGTTGGCGCCCCCACCGACAGCCCGGGAAGAACGCACACCCATTTTGCTGCCTGAATTCACCAGCAGCTTCATTGAATGGATTTCTCTGAAATTGCAGGCAGCTCCCACCAATTCAAGCCCAACCGTTGAGGTGCTGCCGTGAGCGAAAATATTAAAACCCGCTTCCTGATAATATGTGTGATCTGCTCAGTTGTCGCGGGCATCACCGGCATACAGATGATCCGCATACAAAACAGCGAGGCTGCCCAGCGTCTCCTGACTGCCAGCGAAACCTATCAGGGCGTCAACAGAATCATCTATCCGGATCGTGGTAATATCTACGATTCGAAAGGGCGCCTTTTGGCCGGTAATGAAACCTCCTACGAAATCGGTCTCGACCTTAACAGTGTCACCAATGCTGAGACCGTCGCCAGTATTGCTGCCAGTGTATTGGGTCTCGACTACGCCCAGGTGTTGGGCTACACAAAGATCAAGCCAGGCAACGGTAATCCTTTCTATATCGTTCTGGATGACTTTGTCACTAAAGATAAAATTGCGGAATTGGAAACCATTAAAGCCGACTACAACAACCGCGTGGGTAAAGGAAACGTGATCCTTCCCAGCCTTGACGGTTTGATCTGGACTGCGCATTCTCAAAGATCGTACCCCGAAGGAACACTGGCCTCCAATATCCTTGGCTTTTACAGCTATTTAGACCGCACTGACGGCAGAGGATATTACGGTTTGGAAGCGGCTTATGATTCCCAGCTTTCAGGCAGGCCGCAGCAAATTTACATCACCTATGACCCCCAACGACTCAGTACAGTGGAAGAAGTTCCACCCGGAGCCAGTCTTGTGCTCACACTGGACAGGGAAATTCAGGCAATGACGGAAAAAACGCTCGACGAGGCCATTGAGTGGTCAGGTGCTGAGAGCGGCACCATCCTGGTCTATAACCCGGAAGATGGTGGAGTGATCGCCATGGCCACCGCCCCGAGGCTGGACCCAAACAAATACTGGCAATACAGCCAGCTCTTCCCCGACCCTATGCCGTTCAACTCTGCCATCAGCCAAACTTACGAACCGGGCTCGGTCTTCAAGGTCATCACCATGGCCGCCGCGCTCGATTCTGGTTTGGTCGACCCCGAGACACGTTTTCAAGACACAGGTTCGTTTAATATCGGCGGCACAACGGTCTACAACTGGAACATGGGTGCCTGGGGCGATGTGGATATGACTGAGTGTCTGCAGTATTCTCTGAATGTCTGCATGACCTGGCTGGCGACCGGGATGGGCCCGGATACCCTTTATACCTATTTCAAGAATTTTGGTCTCGACCGAAAGACCGGTATCGATCTGGGTGGCGAAAATCATTGGCCTTTGAAACTGCCGGGGGATAATTTATGGTACGAAGTCGACCTGGCCACCAACAGTTTCGGTCAGGGCATCTCCCTCACTCCCATTCAAATGGCCATGTCGATAGGCGCGGTAGCCAATGACGGACGCATGATGGCTCCTCATCTGGTCAAAGCCATGATTATTGATGGCAAGCAATATGATGTCGATCCGGTGGTGGTGAGAAGTCCGATTTCAGCTGAGACCGCACACACCTTGACCGACATGCTGGTGACCTCACTTGAAAGCGAGGCCTCCAATGCGCTGGTAGAAGGCTACACCGTGGCAGGAAAAACCGGTACGGGTGAAATTGCTACCCCTTATGGCTACTCCTCCAGCGAGACCAATGCCTCTTTCGTTGGGTGGGGACCCGCAGAAGATCCGAAATTCCTGGTGTATGTCTGGCTCGAAAAACCCTCGATTTCGATTTGGGGGTCAGAGGTTGCTGCGCCGGTTTTCTCTGAATTGGTCAGCAAACTGGTCGTTTTAATGGATATCCCTCCTGATACCGTCCGACTGGCGGGCAGTAATATTACAGCAGGACAGTGAGGTTTAAAAGAAAGAAATGTTGACGATCGAAAAAGTTCTCACAGCCTTTGGAATGGACGCGAATCCATCCCGCGGTCAGGAAGCAATTATAAACGGTTGCGTTGATTCCCGCATGGCTGTTCATGGAAGTCTCTTTGTCGCACTCCCAGGCGAGAACACAGACGGTCATCTTTATGTTGACCAGGCATTTGCCAATGGCGCGGTTCTGGCATTCGTTGAGCGCGATATCAATAGCGCCTACCCGATTTTCGACCTTGAAAACCCGCCCGGTGGCCCGTGCCCCGCGCCATTTTCAATAAAAGTACCCAATACGCTCAAAGCGCTCCAGCACCTGGCCACTTGGTGGCGCGATCAGTTCCAGATCCCTGTGATCGGGATCACAGGCAGCGTGGGTAAGTCTTCCACCAAAGAGACCATGGCCGCCCTGTTGGGCTACAAGCTGCATGTGCTCAAAAATGAAGGCAACATGAACAACGAGATCGGACTGCCGCTGACCCTGCTTTCACTGAATGAGGATCATCAGGCTGCCGTGCTCGAAATGGGTTTTTATGTTCCCGGGGAAATAAAACTGCTTTGCGAAATTGCCAAACCCAGCATTGGGGTTGTGACCAATATCGGCACGGTTCACGCACAGCGCGCCGGGGATATTGAGACCATTGCCAGAGGTAAGTCTGAACTCGTGCAGGCTCTAAACGGTCAGTCAGACGGGCTTGCAGTGCTCAATTATGATGATAAACGCGTCCTGGCTATGGCTTCTCTGACTAATGCCCGGGTGCTCACTTATGGTTTGTCGCCCGAAGCTGATTTTTGGGCCGACGAGATTCAGACCAAAGGGCTTTCTGGCATCTGCTTCAACGCTCACCATGCTGGTCAGAAATACGATCTCTCTGCTGAACTGTTTGGCAAACATTCGGTTTACAACGCATTAAGCGCCATAGTTGTTGCCGGTGAACTTGGTTTGAGCTGGTCTGAAATCAAAGCCGCGCTGCACAGTCAGGAAATGGTCCAGCGTGTGCGCACGTTCACCAGCAGCAACGGGGCGTTAATTATTGATGACAGTTACAATGCTTCGCCCACCTCCACAATCGCCGCGCTCGACCTGCTTGACCAATTGGAGGGTGAGAAGGTGGCCGTTCTGGGCGATATGCTCGAACTCGGTCAGTACGAAAGGGAGGGGCATGAGCAGGTTGGTCGTAAGGCTGCTGAAATTGCCAACCAAATTGTGCTCATCGGACCTCGCGGCAGGCTCACTCGCCAGGCAATTCTGGACAGCGGTCTCCCCCAACAAAGCGTTCATTGGTTTTCTGACTCCGAAGACGCCGCCCAATACCTGCAAGTGGCTTTAAAGCCTGGACAGACAGTCTTGGTGAAAGGTTCGCATGGAATGAGGATGGATAAAATCATTGCCATGTTGGAGGCAAAAATCTGATGCGTGGATTTTCATTAGCGATTGCGATCAGCAGCATCAGTTTTTTGCTTTCAACCATTTGGGGTGAGCCTTTTATCAAATTGCTCACCATGTTCAATATCGGTAAGCAGATTCGCGACGATCAGCCAGCTACCCACCGGAAAAAAGAAGACACCCCCACAATGGGTGGCTTCATGTTCCTCGTCCCTATCACGCTTTTGACGGTGATCTTAAACGCGGTTTCGCTGTTCGGCTCCCGGTTGCTCGGATCATCCATCCTGGTACCCCTGGCGGCCTTGTGGGCATTTTCCGTCATTGGCGCTATTGATGATTGGGAAGGCATACGCGGCTCTCGCCGCGGGCTGGGGATGAAAGCCAATACCAAATTTATACTCCAGGTGGCTGCGGCCCTTGTGCTTGCCTACACCATGAAAGAAACACTGCAGGTCCCCCATTTATATTGGCCGGCGTCCGATATCGCCCTTGACTTTGGGTGGATCTACCTGCCGATAGCCACCATAATTATCGTTGGCATGGCTAATGCGGTGAATTTTACCGATGGTGTCGATGGTCTGGCGACGATCATCTCCATGACAGCCTTTGGCATCTACGGCATTTCCAGCCTGATGCAGGACCAGGTCTATCTGGGACGCTTTTGCTTTTGCGTGGTGGGAGCATTGGCCGGCTTCTTGTGGTTCAACTGTCATCCCGCCCGTTTGTTTATGGGCGACACTGGTTCACAGGCTCTGGGTGCCTCGCTGGCAGTAGTGGCGTTAATGACCGGCCGCTGGCTGTTTCTGCCGCTGATTGCAATTATTCCGATGGCCGAGCTGCTAAGCGTCATCATCCAGGTGGCATATTTTAAGTTTACTAAGGGTAAGCGTGTTTTCATGCGCGCGCCGATCCATCACCATTTCGAAGAAGTCGGTTGGACCGAGAGTCAGATCGTGATCCGCTTTTGGATCATTGAACTGGTCAGCGCCATGCTTGGACTCAGCCTCACTTTTATAAGGTAATTATGAAAAACTACTCAAATAAAAAGGTCGTCGTCATCGGAGCCGCCCGTCAGGGACAAGCCCTGGCCCGCTTTTTCAGCCAGCGCGGAGCCCAGGTAACCCTGACCGACAACCGCGCTAAAGAACAGCTTACTGAAGAACTTGCCGTCCTGCAGGGTCTGCCCATCAGTTTGGACCTGGGCGGTCACCACAGCGAAGTCCTGGAGGGAGCTGATCTGGTCTGTGTCTCGGGGGGCGTTCCCTTGACCATTCCTTTTATTCAGGAAGCGCTTGTGCGCAATATCCCGCTCAGCAATGACTCCCAGATTTTTCTGGAAGAATGCCCCTGCCCAGTGGTTGGCATTACAGGGTCTGCTGGCAAGAGCACCACTACCGCCCTGGCAGGGCTTATGGCTGTCAAGACCTTTGAAATGAAGGGCGGTCGCCAAAAAGCCTGGGTGGGTGGCAATATCGGCAACCCCTTGATCGATTCAGTCGATCAAATCCTGGAAGACGACCTGTCAATTATTGAACTCTCCAGTTTCCAGTTGGAACTGATGAAGCAGTCACCTCAAATCGCGGCTGTGCTCAACGTCACCCCCAATCACCTGGATCGGCACGGCAGTATGGCAGCCTACATCGATGCCAAGGCGCGCATCCTCTGGTTCCAGCACGCTGATGACATTGCTATCCTCAACCGGGACGACAAGATCTCCTGGGATTTTGCCAACCAAATCAAGGCAGACCTGGTCAGTTTCGGTCTCAATAAACCGGAAGGTCGCTCCAGTGGCACTTATATTGCTCAGGATTCGGTCTGGCTGCAAATCGGGCAGGAAAAATTGAAACTCTTCCCGACAGAATGGATCCAGCTGCGCGGCAAGCACAACCTCTATAACGTGCTGGCTGCTGCTGCCATCGCTGCCGCGGCAACCCTGGCGCTGCCCGCTATCCAAAGCGCCGTCGAAGAATTCGACGGCGTACCCCACCGCCTGGAGACGGTGCGCGAGGTCGATGGCGTCACCTGGATCAATGATTCAATCGCGACCGCTCCGGAACGGACCATTGCCGCCATCGAATCGTTTTCAGAACCGATCGTCCTTCTGTTGGGCGGCAGGGATAAAAACCTCCCCTGGGACAAGCTCGCCAGCCTGGTCAGAAATAGAGTGGAGCGGGTGATCATCTTCGGGGAAGCGGCTCCCATCATTAGTCAGGCTATCGGCCCCCGTAACCCCAGGCAGCACCTCAAATCTGTGGTGAGCGCAAATGACCTCACCGAAGCACTTAAAACAGCCCGCATTCAAGCCCAGGCTGGCGATATAGTGCTGCTCTCGCCTGGAGGCACCAGTTACGACGCGTTCAAAGATTTTGAAGAGCGTGGGCAGTTCTTCAGAGATTGGGTGAACCAGTTATGATCAGTCCAACTACTCCCAAAGTGCAGAAAAAACCTGTTAAAGGCCTGACTATCGACATTCCGTTTATCCTTGCTCTGGTTTGCCTGCTGGTGATGGGCCTGATGATGGTCTATTCAACCGACCTGGATGCCTCCCTGCGCATGGGGCAGGAACCCGGCTACCTGTTCCAGAGACAGGTGTTATGGGTCGCTCTCGGTCTGGCAGTGATGATTTTTCTGGCCTTCTTCGACTATCACAATTTTGTGAAACTGGTTATCCCCATTGCCATGCTTGTGCTGGCTGGTTTGGTCATTGTGCTGGTGCGAAACGAGGTTCAGTTCAATTCCTCCCGCGCTCTCTTCAGCGGCTCTGTCCAGCCGGGTGAACTGGCGAAGATGGCGGTTATCCTTTACCTTTCAGTGTGGCTTTCAAGGCGCGGTAGCGATGAACTGTCGGACCTCAAGCTTGGGCTTTTGCCCTTGCTGATGATTCTTGTCATGGTCGCGATCCTGATCTTCTTCCAACCCGACATCAGCGCGGCTGTGACCATCCTGGCCCTGGGGATCATGATGTTCTATCTGGGCGGAGGCAGTTGGCGACACATCCTTATGTTGGGTGGAATTGGCCTGTCAGCGGGGCTGCTGGCGGTTCGCTTTTACACGACCGGTCGTGCCAGGGTCGCTGATTATTTGAAGGGTCTGGAAGATCCCACCCTGGGTTCTTATCATATTCGCAGGAGCTTCGAAGCGCTGATCAAAGGACGCTTTTTCGGGGTCGGCCTGGGTAACGCCAACACCAAGTTTACCGGCTTGCCCTTACCCCACACCGACAGCATTTTCGCGGTCATCGCGGAAGAAATCGGTCTGTTTGGTTCCTTTATTGTGATGGGACTTTACATTCTGTTGATCTGGCGTGCATACAAAATTGCTCAAAAAGCACCCGATCAACTGGGTTCTCTGATGGCTTTTGGTCTGACCAGCTGGATCGTGATCGAAGCCCTGCTTAACATCGCTGTCATCGTGGGTCTCTTCCCCTTTGCCGGCAACACGTTACCGTTTATCAGCGCTGGCGGGTCCAGCATGGTCACTAACCTTGCGGCTGTCGGAATCATCATCAATATTGCCCGCCAGGGTGCGGGTTTCAAAATTCAGGAAAGGAGTCAAACCAGTGCGACTGTTGATTTGCGCAGGCGGGACTGGCGGCGGAGTGTATCCGGCGCTGACCGTTACCGAAGAGCTGGATAAGGACAATAACCAGATCCTTTGGATCGGAAGCGAAGGCGGTATGGAGGCTGAGCTTGTCCAAAGGACCGGTTTGAAATTCAAATCCATCCAGGCGGCTGGCGTACATGGTGTTGCAATTGCCAAACTGCCCAGCAACCTGCTGAAACTTTTTCGCGGATTTCAACAAGCCAAAAAGATTCTAAGAGAGTTCCAACCAGATGTGATGCTCTTTACCGGTGGCTATGTAGCCATTCCCATGGCCTATGCGGGGCGAAAATACAAGTCCCTGCTGTTTGTCCCCGACATCGAGCCCGGTTTGGCACTGAAAACCCTGGCAAAGTTTTCAAACCGCATCGCGCTGACAACTTCAGAATCAAAACAGTGGTTTAGTGAGAAAGACAATATGACAGTTACTGGCTATCCTTTACGAGAAGACGTCAAAAAATGGACCAGGGTCGAAGCCCAGGCTTACTTCAAGCTCGACCCCGGCCTGCCCGCAATCCTCTTTATGGGCGGGAGCAGTGGCGCCCGTTCGATCAACCAGGCGGTGATCAGGATTTTGGATAAATTGCTGGAGAAGTGCCAGGTGATCCATCTGACCGGTCTCCTGGATTGGGACGCCGTTCAAGCTGCAACTCAGTTTGCCAACAGTCGCTATCACCCCTACCCTTATCTGCACGAAATCGGGGCGGCACTGGCAGCGGCTGATCTGGCAGTCTCGCGCGCTGGCGCGTCGACACTGGGTGAATACCCGTTCTTCGGCCTGCCGGCTATCCTCGTGCCCTACCCTTATGCCTGGCGCTACCAGAAAGTCAACGCCGATTATCTGGTCAACCGTGAGGCGGCGGTTTTGCTGCCAGACGAGCAGCTCAAAGAGGGCTTGCTGCCCTTGATCGATGAGTTGATGGCACATCCGGCCAGACTTGCTCATATGAGTCGCGCCATGGAATCTTTATCTCAACCCGACGCTGCAGAGCGCATCGCTGCATTGCTGTATGAGATGGCGGAGGCATAGGAGGATCCAGTGGTTAGTCTGAACGTTCTTTTCTACATCTTTCTGACACTTTTCGCTGTCATCGGCCTGATCCGCGGATTTCGCAAAGAAATCGTTGTGACCGTTGCAGGGATTTTAAGTCTGTTCATCATCGAAGCTGTCATCCCCAGGATCTTCGGGTCACTGGAGGGCAGCAAAATCCTGATCATGAACCTGATCGTCCTGGCTGCCTGCGCTTTCTTTGGCTATCAAACTCCCAGTTCCAGACGACTGACTGAGAGTGGTCGTTTTGAGCGCGACAGTCTTCTGGATATGATGCTGGGCGGGCTGACCGGCGCCCTCAATGGTTATATTTTCTTCTCATCCGCCTGGTTTTACCTGGCAAGAGCGGGTTACCCTTTCAACTGGATCTCCGCGCCAGATCCCGGCACTGGGGTCGGACAGGCAGCGATCAACCTGCTTGCCGATGCTTTTCCTGGTGTCTTGACTGGCTCGTGGCTCTATATCGCATTGGCGGTGTCGGTCGCAATAGTATTGGCGGTGATACTCTAATGAACAAAGTGCACTTCATCGGAATTGGTGGAACAGGCATATCGGCCATCGCCCGGCTGCTTCTTGAACGAGGCGTCCAGGTGAGTGGAACTGATCTGCAGGGCTCTCCTTATTTCGATTCTATTACCAATTTGGGCGCCATCACCCGTCTTGGTCACCATCCCGACCTGGCAATTGAGGCTGAATTGGTGGTGCGCTCTTCCGCCGTCAAAGAAGACGACCCGGAAGTTCAGGCAGCCCTCAAAGCGGGCATCCCTGTATTAAAGCGCGCAGAGTTCCTGCCGCAACTTACTGCCGGGTACAAAACCCTGGCGGTCGCCGGCTCTCATGGCAAGACCACCACCACAGCCATGCTGGTGCACCTGCTCCAGTCAGACGGGCTGGACCCCAGCTTCATCCTGGGCGCACAGATCAAGGGGCAGGATACCAACGCCCACGCGGGCGAAGACCAGCTTTTCGTTATCGAAGCAGATGAATACGATTACATGTTCCTCGGGCTCTATCCGACACTTAGCGTGGTCACCAATATTGATTATGATCACCCCGACTTCTTCGCCACGCCGCGCGATTACACCCAGGCATTCGTGGATTTCCTGGAAAACACCCAGGAAAATAGCACGATTCTGCTCTGTGGAGATGACCCCGGAATACATAATATGCTGACGGCCTCCAGTTACCCAGGCAGACAGCTCTTGAAATACGGCTTTGAGCCTGACAATGATATTCATATCAGTGATTATCAGGTCCGGCAGGACAAACAGGAATTCTGCCTCAGGTCCCCTGAAAATGAAAAAGCCGGTCCATTCACCATCCATCAGCCCGGTAAATTTAACGTTCTCAACGCTGCGGCTGCGCTGGCGGCCGCGCACCTGGCTGGAAGAGAGTTGGGAAATTTGACTGGCGCTCTTTCCACCTTTGAGGGCACCAGCCGCCGCTTTGACCTGGTTTGTGAGTACAAAAATATCAAGGTGTTCAATGATTACGGACACCACCCCACCCAAATCCTGCAGACACTCGAAGGAGCCAGACAAAGCTACCCCGCTTACGAGATCTGGGCTGTCTGGGAGCCTCATACCATCAGCCGAACCAGGCAGTTAGGGCACGAATTTGCACAGGCACTCGACCAGGCTGATCAGGCTGTGATCCTAAAACTGTTCGGCGCCCGTGAAGAAGACCCCAGCTTCAGCCCCGCGGTGATAGCCGCAGGTTGCAGCCGAACCCATTGCCTCTACCTGCCTGACAATAGTGAGGCTGTCGGACACATCATCAGAAATCTAACCGGCCGTGATCTGATCATCGTCTTTTCTGCTGGCAAAGGTCCTGAATTTTCTCAAGAGCTCTGTTCGGCAATCAACCCGGAGGGAACCAATGAATAACCTGCCAATGCAAAAACTGCGGGAAGTCTTTGGCGAGCGCCTGCAAGAAGACGTCCGCATGACCTCTTACACCACCACCCGCGTGGGTGGCGCTGTTGCCGGTTTTATTTCAATCAATTCCTCCAGGGAAATGGAACAAGCCCTGACCACGCTCTGGGAACTGGATGTTCCTTATCATATTTTGGGCAGCGGATCAAACCTGTTAGTCAGCGACAGCGGTTACGAAGGCCTTATCCTGCACAACCGCAGTCACAATATCAAGATCAACACAAAAGTTGATCCTCCTTTGGTGCTGGCGGAAAGCGGCGCCGGATTGGGACAACTGGCACAGCTCGCCTCCCGACGCGGTGTTTCGGGCTTTGAATGGGCCAACAGCATCCCGGGTACGGTCGGCGGAGCGGTCTATGGCAACGCCGGCGCACATGGTTCAGACATTGCTGCGATCCTGCAATCCGTCCTGATCATTACCCGTGTAGGCGGTAGTCAGCTTCTGACCAATCAGGACATGGATTTTCAGTATCGGTCCAGCAAATTCAAGCGCGAACACCAACCTGTCGTTATTCTCGAAGCCACTTTCGTCGGCAAAATTGCTGACCCGGAAGATAGCCTGGCGTTACTGCATGAGTTGACCGAAAAACGGCGCAAAACCCAACCTGTAGGACCCTCCTTTGGGTCGACTTTCAAAAACCCACCCGGAAATTTTGCCGGTAAGCTGCTTGCTGAGGCAGGCATGAAGGGCTTCAGCTGCGGAGGGGCCTCTTTCAGTACGGTTCATGCCAACTTCATCGTCAACCACGGCAATGCGACAGCTCAGGATTACTACTGCCTGATCCGTCAGGGACAGAGGCGGGTAATGGAGCAATTTGGCGTCCAGATGGACCTCGAAATTGAGTTATTGGGAGAGTTTCAAGATGTCGGGTAAGCTCAACCTGGTTCTCATCTTTGGGGGCAAATCCGGAGAACATGAAGTCTCACTGATGTCAGCACGCTCGCTATTAAATGCCCTTGACAGGGAAAAATACGAGGTGTTCCAGGTGGGCATCACCAGGGAAGGTCGCTGGACCTACGCTGAAAACGCGCTGGAAGTTTTCGAGCAAAATCGTTCCGGGACTCTCAACCAGGCGTTGATATTGTCCAGGGAAGTAACCCCGCTTCTCTATCAGATCGTCGACATGCACTT
>CAZHXQ010000002.1:0-43721 GCA_964536465.1 uncultured Anaerolineaceae bacterium | reverse complement strand
ATCGACATCGTTTTCCCGATTTTACACGGCACATTTGGAGAAGATGGAACGATCCAGGGTTTGCTTGAGATTCAAAATTGTGCTTACGTGGGTTCAGGAGTTTTGGGCTCTTCCGTGGCGATGGACAAGGTGTTGTGCAAACATGTGGTCGCTCAACAGGGCATCCCCGTCTTGCCATATGATGTATTTAGCCGTCAGGAGATCGAAAACCAACTGCATCAAGTTGTTGAAGCTGCTCAAGCAATCAGCGCCTATCCGTTGTTTATCAAACCCGCCAACCTGGGCTCTTCGGTTGGTATCAGTAAGGTAAAAAACCGCGAAGAACTGCAAAAAGCGCTGCTATTGGCTGCCCGTTACGACCGCAGGATATTGGTCGAACAGGGAATTGAAGCCCGGGAAATCGAAATCAGTGTTCTTGGTAACCAATCGCCCTTGGTCTCCGTCCCCGGCGAAATCGTGCCTGGCGACGAGTTTTACACCTACCAGGATAAATATCTTTCCGGCGATCCGGAAGTCTCCATCCCCGCCCCCTTACCAGAACCGCTCACCTGGCAATTGCGGAGATGGGCTCTGCGCGCCTATCGCGCGATCGATGCCGCCGGGCTGGCAAGGGTCGACTTCCTGCTGGATAAAAACAGCGGTACAGCCTGGTTTAATGAGATCAACACCATGCCTGGATTCACTCAAATAAGTATGTACAGCAAGCTCCTGGCATATGAAGGGATTGATTACAAACATTTGATCGATCGGCTGATCGAGCTTGGGCTCCAGCGCAAAGCTGAGCAGAAGCGCACAATTCGGAAATTCGAGGTTGATAATGGCTAAGATCCCGAATAATCTCTCGAGAGCAGACCAGGTTCGGGCCCGCCGTAAGATCGAAAAGGTCCAGCGCAAACCAATTCCGCGGCCTTTGGAACGAACCTCGCGCGATGCCCGCAACGCTTCGCGGGTGATATCGCGTCATAACACCTACAGTTCATCCCGCCCTTACACAACCTCGAATCGTCAGCGCAGGCAAATCTACCTACCCACCACTACGCCTGGAAGCGAAGTCCGTTTACCCTCCCTGCCCCGCATCAGTCTTAGCTGGCGCTGGCTCTCCACCGTCCTGTCATTGGCGGCCGTTGTTCTGTTGTACATGATGCTCAATTCGAGCACTTTCATAATTGATACAGTCACTTTAACTGGCGGCGTACGGGTGCCCTCTGAGGAAGTCAAAGCGGTCTTAAACGTGACTGGCGAATCTATCATTCATGTTGAGCCTGCCCAGGTCGAAAGCCAGATCCTGGCCACTTTCCCCGATATCAAGCGGGCACAGGTATCCATCGATCTGCCCGACAGTCTCAATGTGGCCATTGAGGAACGTATTCCGGCCATCCTCTGGCTGGAAAATGAGCAAGAACTCTTCTGGATTGACCAGGATGGCTTTACTTTCACGGTGCGTGGCGAAGCCAACCTGCCGATCCGCGTCTATGCCAATACCGCCCCGCCCTTTGCACTTGGATTTGTTGACTCCAAATCTGTCGAGTCCGCAGAGAATAAAAACGAAGCGGATGCCTCCCAGGTCCTGCCTCCAATTGACCCTGCCTTTGTTCTGGCGGTTCAGAAACTGAATGGCATTAAACCTGCCGACACCGCCATGTTGTACGACCTGGAAAAGGGACTGGGTTGGACTGACCCCCACGGCTGGCAGGTTTTCTTTGGGACAAACACGAACAGTATTGACATGAAACTGATTGAATACGACCATATCGTTAGCGCGATTTTGGAAAGGAACTTGCAACCAGTATTAATCAGCATGGAATTTCTACACGCACCTTATTATCGTTTGGAGCATTAACATGGAAGAAGAAGCAATTGTCGTTGGATTGGATGTCGGCACATCAAAAGTTTGTACGCTGGTCGCCCGCGTGGAGAATGGAACCAACTTGCGCATCCTCGGGGTGGGCATTGAACCCTCTCAGGGAATCCGCAGAGGAACCGTTAATGATATCAACGCCGCCTCAGAGGCGATCGCTCGGTCGATCGAGAAAGCCGAACGCACATCAGGTTTTGAGATCAACAGCGCCATCGTCAACCTGGCTGGCACGCAGGTGTCATCAACTATCAGCAAAGGCGCGGTTGGGATTTCAGGACGCGTCATCGATCAGGAAGATGTCTACCGCGCATTGGACTCTGCGCAGGCAATTGCCGTCCCCCACAATCGCGAGATCGTCCACGTGATTCAGCGCGGCTTCAACATTGACGGTCAGGAAGATATCAGCCAACCGGTGGGGATGCACGGCTACCGCATGGAAGTGGAAGCCCACATCATCACCAGCGCTGCCTCGACAATGGAAAACCTGCGTCAGTGCGTCTCAATGGCCGGCATCGACGTCTCTCAATTCGTGCTCAACCCTCTCGCCTCCAGCGAAGCCATCCTATCTGAGACCGAACGGGAAATGGGCGTGGCGGTGATCGACCTGGGCGCCGGCACAACCGGTGTGGCGATTTATGTCAAAGGAGATGTCTTTCATGCCAACGTATTGACTATCGGCGGCAACCACATTACCTCCGACATCGCCCAGGGGCTGCGCCTACCGCTGGATGTGGCTGAAGAGGTCAAACTCCAGCACGGCTATGCTGTGCTGGCGGACATCGAGGAAGACGATTTCTTCAATATTGTCGCCTTCGGCTCCGAACAAGCCAGTAAAGTAGAGCGCCGCGAGTTGGTGAACATCATCGAGGCCCGCGTCGAAGAAATTTTGATCATGGTGCAACAGGAGATCAAACGCTCCGGTTACGATTCCATGCTCCCGGCCGGCATTATCCTGACTGGCGGTGGCGCCAAATTGCCCGGCATTCAAAAAATGGCCGCCAGCATTCTCAACCTGCCAGTGAGAATCGCCAGACCAGAAAAAATGGTCGGGCTGACCGATCAGATCAGCAGCCCCGCCTACGCCACCAGCGTTGGCTTGCTCAATTGGGGCATTTTATTCAGTGAAACTACCCAGATTGCTCCCGAGCGATCTGGAAATGGTAAAAGGTCTAACCAGAAGCCCAAAGCGGATGGGCTGAAGGATTGGCTGAAGCGCATACTACCCTAATCATCAATGCAATAAATAGAGGAGACAAAAAAATGGAAGCAAAACAGTCTGAATCATTCGCAAGAATCAAAGTTGTTGGCGTAGGCGGTGGAGGCTGCAACGCGGTCAACCGCATGATCGCTGAAGGTTTGCAGGGGATTGAGTTCATCGCCATCAATACCGATGCTCAGGCCCTGCTGAAGTCGCAGGCGCAATATCGTGTTCGCATTGGCGACAAAGCCACCCGTGGTCTTGGCGCCGGAGGTGACCCGAAAATCGGTAAGGCTGCCGCTGAAGAATCAGCCGAAGACCTCTACGAAGTCCTCAAAGGAAGTGATATGGTCTTTGTCACTGCGGGTATGGGCGGTGGCACTGGAACCGGAGCGGCACCTGTCGTGGCTCAGATCGCCAAAGAGATTGGCGCGCTGACTATCGGTGTGGTTACCCGTCCTTTCGGTTTCGAAGGTTCCCACCGCGCCAAATCCGCTGAACAGGGCGCCCTGGCACTCAAAGAACACGCCGACACGCTGATCGTTATCCCCAACGACCGTCTGCTCCAGATCGTCACCAAAAACATCGGTCTCAATGACGCCTTCCGCCTGGCGGATGACGTGCTGCGTCAGGGCATTCAGGGAATTTCAGAACTTATTACTATCCCAGGCTTGATTAACCTCGATTTTGCCGACGTTCGCACGATCATGTCCGAAGGTGGTGCCGCCCTGATGGCTGTTGGACAGGCCTCTGGCGAAGATCGTGCCCGCATCGCCGCTGAACAGGCTATCTCCAGCCAACTTCTGGACGTCACTATCAGTGGAGCGCACGGTATCCTGTTCAACGTGACCGGAGGTCCTAACCTTTCGCTGTTTGAAGTCAACCAGGCAGCCGCCATCATCAAGGAAACCGCCAGTGCGGATGTAAACCTGATCTTTGGTGCCGTAGTTGACGAAAGCATGGGTGACAATATCCGCATCACCGTGATCGCGACTGGTTTTGACGGCAGTTCCTCTTCGAGTGAGGGAGAGCAGAGTTTTTTTCGACCGACTTCGCACCCAAAGCAATTAGAACCCCTCAGCGGTTCTGATCAGTCTCATCGACAGAAGGATCCCACCAAATCAGGCGGATCTGCCACGCAGGAGCGCTACATCTACACCAAAGACGTGGACGTGGATGTACCCGCCTTCATGCGCAGAGACAAAAATTCCCGCTGACCTGTGATGGACTCCTCTCCAGGTTGCATTTAACCTCCTCCCTCGTTTTGAGGGAGGAGCATATTCCTCTGCGCTTACCCCCTGGTAGCCGACTTATCTGTTCTTGGTTAGCAATTCCATCCTCCCTTGCCAACCCACCAGTCTGTATGCTCAAGGTAAATAATCTGTTCCCATTATAGTTTCTGTGTTGGCTCCTACTTGCCTGCAGGATCACAAAACGGCTCGCATTTGTCTACGCGAAGTACTGCGGCAATATCTATCGCATGCCCCTGCAAGGTTTGTTAACAATTTCAGCTGCCCTCTCACCACTATTCACTGGCAGGTCAATTTTCGGTTCTGCCAGTATAGAATTACCGGTCTGTGCGTGTATGTTTTGACATCCAGAGAACCACCGAAAATTTAAGGTGATTCTGCAACGTTTATCCTTGTTCAGTTGCTCTGTCCGTGCTAAAATCTGATACTACATTTAGGGGTTCATTTGCAACGACCCCAATATATAGGGGTAAGAGGAGATTTCTTGATGAAGTGCCCATATTGTCAGCACAGGGATACCAGTGTCGTCGATACCAATAAAGAGGCTCAAGGTGGAATTCGCAGAAGGCGCGAATGCAACAACTGCCATCAACGTTTCAGCACCTTTGAGCGTCCCATCCTCACCACTCCGCTCTTGATTAAACGGGACGGCAAGCGCGAGGAGTTCGATCGCGAGAAATTGCGCGCCGGTCTGCGAATGGCCTGCTCAAAGCGCCCGATCCCTGCCGCCCAAATTGAGCAACTTGTAAACGATATCGAATCGGAATTGCAGAAAAAAGGCCGTTCCGAAATTAATTCCCGCATAGTGGGCGACCTTGCGGTCAAAGGGCTGAAAGAAATTGACCACATTGCCTATATTCGCTATGCCATTGTCTACCTTCGCATGGATGACCTGCATACCATCCGCGATGAAATTAACCATTTGTTGACCGAAGAAGAATAATTACCAGAGGTATAACTATGATCGACCAGACACCCACCAGCATGGGCTTATTCCCAACCCCGCCACGACCACAGGATTTGCCTTCCATCGACCTAACCGAGAATTCCCGTCAAATCCTTGCCAAACGTTATCTGCGCCACGATAAGGATGGCAAACCTGTCGAAACCATCGATGAAATGTTCTGGCGGATTGCCTGGCACGTTTCGGATACCCCCGAAAACCAGGACAACCATGATCAGAGAGCACGAGAGTACTATCACCTGCTGGTGAGCAAATCTTTCTTTCCCAACTCACCCACTTTTACGGGCGCGGGGACACCTCTGGGACAGCTTGCTGCCTGCTTTGTGCTGCCCATATCGGATGATATGGGGCGCGCGGAAGACGGGATCTTCAGCACGCTGCGCAATGCCGCCCTCATTCAACAGACCGGCGGAGGCAATGGCTTCAATTTCTCCCGTCTGCGTCCAGCGGGTTCCATCGTCAAGGCCTCTGCCGGGCAGGCCACCGGTCCGGTTGGCTTCCTGAAAGTTTACGACAACTCTTTCGGTGAAATCGCCCAGGGCGGAACCCGCCGAGGTGCGAATATGGGGGTCTTACGTGTGGACCATCCCGATGTGGAAGATTTTATCGTCTGCAAAACCAGTGAGACCGCGATCACCAACTTTAATATTTCGCTGGCGATAACTGACGACTTCATGAAAGCGGTGGAAGAGGACCTGGAGTGGGAGTTGCGTTTCCCGGATGTCAACTCCCCCGAGTATAAAAAATTTAGCGGCACAATTACCGAAGCAGAAAACGCCGGAATGCCCATCCGAATTTATCAGACTGTCAAAGCCCGTGAGCTATTCAAAAAGTTTGTCAAACAAGCTCACCACAACGGAGAACCAGGAGCGCTCTTCATCGATGCGGCCAATCGGCAAAACCCCGTCCCCCATCTTTACGAACTCGAAGCAACCAATCCCTGCGGGGAACAGTGGCTGGGACCCTACGAAAACTGCTGTCTTGGCTCCATTAACCTGGCGCGACACTTCGGCGAAAATGGCACGGTCGACTGGGTCAAACTGCGCCAGAGCACCAAAACCGCCACGCTCTTCCTGGATAACGTGGTCGACAAGAACGCTTACGTCCCGGCTGTGCCCGAGTTGCGCCAGGCAGCCATGAATTGCCGTCGGATCGGACTGGGCATCATGGGGCTGGCAGATCTGATGTATCATTGCGGCGTCCGTTATGGTTCTGAGGAATCTCTCGAATTTTGCGGTCAGGTGATGGAATATGTCCGTTATTTCGCCATGGAAACCAGCATCGAACTGGCAGAAAAACACGGCGCTTTCCCTGCTATCTCAGGAAGTATCTACGATCCCCAGGATCTTAAATGGGAAGCCCCCAGCCCACTTTCACCCTACACCCGCAACTGGCAGCGCCCATACCTGGACTGGGGTTTGATCAGCCAGGGCATCCAGGCTCATGGCATCCGCAATGCCGCCCAAACCACTATAGCGCCTACCGGCACGATTGGCACGGTTGCCGGGGTTGAGGGCTACGGCTGTGAACCGGTCTTCGCGCTTGCCTACGTCCGCCATGTCAACGACAAAGGCAAGGACCTGGTACTTAACTACGTCAGTCCCCTTTTCCAGGAAGCCCTGGACGCGGTCGACCTGAGCGAGACAGAGAAAAACGATATCATTGAAAAAGTACTCGAAGAAGGCAACTGTCAGCATATCGAACAGCTGCCCCTGCATATTCGTAACATTTTTGTTGTCTCCTCCGAGGTCACAGCTGATGAACACATCCATATCCAGGCCGCCCTGCAGCGCTTCGTTGATAACAGCCTGAGCAAGACCATCAACTTTCCTGCCTACACCAGCGAGGAAGAAGTTTTTGACGCCTTCATGTTGGCCTGGAAGCTGGGCTGCAAGGGAATTACAGTCTACATCACCGGTTCGCGGGATAAGGTTGTCCTGGAAACCAGAGAAACCATGGAAAAGAAGGATGCAGTTATGGATGTATCCAAAATCCCGCTGTATGGCCAGGACGTCGGCGGTCAATTAAATCTCTGGCGGGTAAGCAAAAAGCCCCGCCCCAGAGCTCTGCATGGATACACCTACTCCATTGATACACCGCTGGGTAAAGCTTTTGTGACCATTAATGAGAATGGAGAAGACCAACCATTTGAAGTCTTCGTAAACACCGCCAAGGCCGGATCTGAAACCGCCGCCCATTCCGAGGCGATCGGACGCCTGATCTCCTATAATTTGCGCATCGCCTCTCCGGTCGAACCGCGCGAGCGCCTGCGCATCATTCTCGACCAGTTGGCTGGGATCGGCGGCGGCCGCTCGCTCGGCTTTGGCATCAACCGGGTGCGCTCGCTTCCGGATGGCATCTCAAAAGCCCTGGATGAATACCTCTATAAGGACAGACAGGAGGATTCTGATACCTCAAGCCCTGCCGTAACAAGCACGCCACTGCCCATGGCTCCTCAGCAGACTGCCTTTCACCCCGTCGGCGAACTCTGCCCGGAGTGCGGCGAAGCCACCATGATCAACGAAGAGGGCTGCCGCAAGTGTTACACCTGTGGTCACAGTGAGTGTTAGCATGAGCCGCAGACTGGAACCAAACCAACGCCTGCTTGTGCTGGCAGGAAACATCGGCAGCGGTAAGACTTCGTTAACTCAGCTACTCAGCGCTCACTTCGGGTGGCAGGCGTCCTACGAGTCGGTTGCTGACAACCCCTACCTGGCTGATTTTTATGCTGATATGAAATCGTGGGCCTTTCATCTGCAGATGTATTTCCTCGGAAATCGCGCGCTTGAAATTGAAAACCTCTCCAGGTCGGGTCAGTCTGCCGTTATGGATCGCAGCATTTACGAAGACGCCCACATATTCGTGCGGGCTCTACACGCAATGGGCAATCTGTCTGAGCGGGATTACCAGGCTTACATCAAACTCTATGACCTCGTGCTCAAGACGCTGCCCAAACCTACGCTTCTGATCCGTCTCATTACCCCGGTGGAGACCCTGGTGGAAAGGATTCAACGCCGGGCACGCTCTATTGAAGAAACCATCGATCCCGATTATTTACGCCTGCTCGATTCGTTTTATCAGCAATGGGCTTGCGAATATGAGCACAGCCCGACCCTCACGATTAACAGCCAGCTCTATGACTTTGTCAACAATCCCCGTCATTTACAGGAAGTCATTGTTGGCATTGGTCGCTGCATTGAAACACATTCAGATCTTTTTCTGGAAACACCCGCGCAAGACAGCAGTTTTGAATCAAGGCTATTCCATGCTTAATAGTATTAATCTTGCCAGATTAACTCCCACTCACCGATAAAGACCGTTTCGCCCTCCTCAATACCCGCCTCTTTCAGAGCCTTATCAACCCCGATTCCAGCCATGAATCTCTGGAAGCGGCGCACAGAACCAGGTTGATCGAAGTAGGTCATGGCGGCGGCACGTTCGATGCGTTTGCCTGTGACCACATAGCCTTCATCCGTCTTCTCAATTTCAAAGGCATCTGGGTCTTCGTCTGTGCGGTAGATCGGCAGAGCCGTTTCAACCGGCTCAACCGGAAGTTCCTGCAGTTTGTTCCAGGCTTTCCACATCAGTTCTTTCAGGTTCATATGGGTAACAGCTGATATCGGCATCAGCTCGATGTCTTCAGCAGCGAATTTCTGCTCCAGAGCAGGGAATTTTTCTGCCACCATCGGCAGGTCCATTTTATTCAACACCACAATCTGGGGCAAACTGCCCAGCTTTTCTTCAAACATGTCCAACTCACTGCTGATGGTCACGAAGTCCTCATAGGGGTCCTCACTGAGACCATCCAATACATGGATAAGAATGCGCGTCCGCTGGATATGGCGCAGGAATTCGAAGCCGAGCCCCACGCCTTCTGAAGCGCCCTCAATCAGACCGGGGATATCCGCCATGACCATGGTTGTGTCCAGGTTCAATTGCGCGACGCCCAGGTTTGGTTCAAGCGTGGTGAAAGGATAAGCAGCAATCTTGGGGGTGGCATTGGTTGTGGCGGCTAAAATCGATGATTTACCAGCATTGGGCAGGCCAACCAGCCCCACGTCCGCAATCAGCTTCAATTCAAGCCGAACTGTCATTTCTTCGCCTGGTTCCCCCTTTTCTGCGGTCAGGGGCATTTGGTTGCGGCTGGTGGCAAAATGCTGATTTCCGCGGCCACCCCGCCCGCCCTTAAGCACGGTCAGCGTTTGACCGGGAAGCACAAGATCGCCAATCAGTTCAGCTGTTTCGTCATCGTAGATAATGGTGCCCGGCGGCACCTCAATAACCAGATTTGGGGCAGAACGACCGCTGCGGTTGGAAGGTCCGCCGTTCTTGCCGGGTTTTGCAAAAAATTTTTGGTTGTAATGAAACCGATTGAGGGTATTCATGGTCGGATTGACCTTAAAGATCACATCCCCTCCCTTTCCGCCATCGCCGCCGTCAGGCCCACCCTTGGGGCGGAATTTTTCGCGATGCATATGGACAATACCGTCACCACCTTTTCCAGAGGCAATTTGAAGCACTACAGAATCAATAAACATACTTTTTCTCTTTCCCTGATCTCATGTAGTTTAACACGAAACAAGGCTTCCCATATCCAGATAAGCCCTTAGCCTCTCATGAGAAGAGGCAGCAGAAGTATCTGGAAACCATCCCGGGGAGTCTCACAGCGCCTTAAACTCAAATTGTTAAAGAAAAGTGGTCGGAAGCTGCCGACCACTTTAACGCTGTACTTGAGAGAAAAATGTTACTCTTTACGACCAAGTTTGTTTTCAATCACATCCTGCAGTGTGGGAGAGCCAATTTCCTGCAGTTTATAAGTAACACGCACGGATGGCTTGTTGATTTTCATCACACGGGTCATATCGATTGGGGTACCAATCACGACCAGGTCCACATCTGATCCATCGATCGTGGCTTCCAGATCGCGGATTTGTTTTTCACCATAACCCATACTGGGCAAAACATTTCCAAGGTGGGGGAATTTCTTAAAGGTCTCTTTCAAATCGCCCACAGCGAAAGGTCGCGGGTCAACGATTTCTTTGGCACCGTACCGCTTGGCAGCAAAATAGCCAAAGTCGTAAGGAAGATCACCATGGGTGACGGTCGGGCCTTCATCAATTGCCAAAACACGCTTGCCTTTGATCATTTCTGGATTTTCCACAAAAATCGGTGAAGCGGCTTCCACCACTGTGGCGTCCGGGTTTACCCTGGCAATGCTCTCGCGGACAATGTCGATATCGCTGGGTTTGGCGGTGTCAACTTTATTGATCACGAACACGTCAGCCATGCGCATATTGACTTCAGCAGGATAGTACCGCAATTCATGACCAGCGCGATGGGGGTCCATCACGACGATCAGGAGGTCGGTCTTATAAAACGAAAAATCGTTGTTACCGCCATCCCAAAGAATGACGTCAGCTTCTTTTTCAGCCTCCCGCAGGATAGCTTCATAGTCAACGCCCGAATAGATAATCACGCCCGTATCGATATGAGGTTCGTATTCCTCGCGTTCCTCAATGGTGCACTCATGAATATCGAGGTCTTCGTAGGTGGCAAAGCGTTGCACTTTCTGCTTGACCAGATCGCCATAAGGCATGGGGTGACGAATAGCCGCGACTTTGTAGCCGAGGTTTTGCAGCGCTTCGGCAACGCGGCGGCTGGTCTGGCTCTTGCCGGCACCCGTGCGGATAGCAGTCACACCGATAAGAGGCTTGTTCGATTCCACCTGGGTTTCTTTTGTGCCCAGCAGTCGGAAATCCGCCCCAGCAGCATTGACCAGAGCCGACTTGCTCATCACATATTCATAGGGGACATCGCTATAAGCGAAGACAACCTCATCTACATCGAACTTCTTGATCAGTTCTTCCAGCTCACTTTCTGGATAAATCTCGATTCCTTCTGGATACAAATGACCAGCCAGGGCGGAAGGATATTTACGCCCGTCAATGTTGGGAATTTGGGTGGCTGTGAAGGCGACAACCTCATACTTATCGTTATCCCGATAAACAGTATTGAAGTTGTGGAAGTCACGACCTGCTGCTCCCATGATGATTGTACGTATTCGACTCATATAATGCTCCTTTTTTTGTTGTTTTATTATTCTACATCACTTGTGGGGCCTCTATGCCCAACAAGCTGAGTGTCTTTTCCAGGCAGACTTTGGCAGCCCGCACGAGAGCCAGGCGCGAATCCCGAAGGTCTCCCTCCACTTTCAGCACCTGACACTGATTATAAAAGTCGTTGAATGTTTTCGCCAACTCGTAGGCGTAAGCCGCCAGTGAAGAGGGTCTGAACTCTTTAGCAGATTTGCTGACCTCATCGGGGAGCTTGGAAAGCAATTCAATCAGATTGATTTCACTGGGTTCCAGCGCGTGGCCAAACCTCGCGCTTATGCCTTCAGTCTCACCGGCTCGGCGCAGAATGCTGTTAGCACGAACGCTGGCGTACTGGATGTAAGGGGCTGATTGACCGTTGAAGTCAAGAGCGCTGTCCCAGTCAAAGGTCACGATTTTGGTGTTCTCACGCGAGATCATGGGATACTTGATGGCACCCAGGGCCACTTTGAGAGCCACATCCTCCATCGTGGCTTGATCGAGAGCGGGGTTTTTTTCTCTGACCACCTCCAGAGCTCGTTGGGTGGCTTCGCGCACGAGATCGTCCAACAAGACCACTGTGCCATCCCGGGAAGACATGATTACGTTGCCGGGTAGATTTACTATTTCATACGAAAGATGATAAATCCGGTCTGCCCACTCAAAGCCCATCAGCTCAAGGAGCTTTTGCATTTGCTTCATGTGCAGGCTCTGGCGCACATCGATGACATACACCGATTGATCGAGGTCGTATTCCTCAAACTTCATGATCGCCAACGGCAGTTCTTTAGTGGCATAAAGCGAGGTGCCGTCTGAACGCAGCACGACAGCCACACGATATTCCTCTTTAGCGCCCAAAATCGCGTCGATATCGACAATGACCGGATTTTCAGGGCGCCCGTCTGTTGCCAGACCGTCCCTGATCAGCTGCTCTACCAGCTCTTTACCGGTTTCCTCGACATCGCTTTCAAAATAGATTCGGTCAAAATGTTCGCCCAGCAGATCGTAAACCTGGTAGAAGCCTTCCATTGACCATTGGCGGGTCGTTTTCCACAGATCGTGAATATGCTGGTCGCCCGCGTCCCAGCGGCTAAAATATGCCCGCACGATCTCCTCGAAGCCCTCCTGCTCAACAAAACGGCGGTCAGCTTCAGCATAGAGGTCAGCCATCCAGCGCATTTTATCTCTGCCTGGCTCTTCCCCGTTGTGGTACATCTCGTAATTACACATCCATTTAATCACATGCAAACCGATATCCCCAATATAGTTAGCACGGATGACTTTCTTGCCGCTGGCTTCAAGGATATTGCAGACGGTTCCCCCCAAGATCACATTGCGCAGGTGGCCCACGTGCAGGGGTTTGTGCGTGTTGGGGTTGGAGTATTCCACCATAACCGTCTGCCCGGTCGGCGCAAAACTGCCAAAATCCTGGCCTTGCTGGCGGATCTGCTCAACCACACTGGTCGCGTACAGACCGGTGTCAAAATAGAAGTTCAGGTAACCCCTGATTGCTTCCGAGCGGGTAAAACCTTCGGGCAAGCCAATGGCTGCTTTGATCTTTTCTGCTAAATACTGTGCGTGCTGGGGCACAGGTCCGGTTTTGTTTTTGTCAGCGGCAGCCAGCGGAAAAAGAGGGGCGGCCATGCCCCATTCCCCTGAGAATGGGATACTGCGAAATTCGATCTTGCCAGTCGGCAGCCCATTTTGCAGACAAAATTGATCTATCTGGTCAATAATTCGGTTTTCAACATCTTTAAACATAGTTTTCCTCAGGCTTATCGCATGGATTATAACATCGCAAAAGGTAGTCGCTGGCGTTGCTTATAAGTATCTTGCATTAGCAGCCTGTCAGCCTGATCTCGCGCTGCCCCTGCTGAGCGGGTTAT
Source organism: uncultured Anaerolineaceae bacterium (assembly GCA_964536465.1). GTDB lineage: Bacteria > Chloroflexota > Anaerolineae > Anaerolineales > Anaerolineaceae > Mesolinea. The sequence goes on along the minus strand of CAZHXQ010000002.1, from coordinate 30,473 downwards.
CTTGCGGGGCCAGTCCCTACCCAAAATTCAAAAAAAGAGAATTTAACGACAAAAAGGCGAGGTAACAATTACCTCGCCTGGTAGAAACGACGATTAACGGTTAATTCTTGATCGAATTGTAGCGTGCCATCAAGCGTGATTTGCGGCGGGCAGCGTTATTCTTGTGGATAACGCCCTTGGCGCAAGCCTTGTCCAACGCGCGAATCGCCTTCATCACTTCGGCCTCAGCCAACTCAGCATCTTTGCTGCGAATGGCAGATTGAGCCTTGCGGATATAGGTGCGCGCAGAACCGCGGTAAACACGATTACGAAGGCGTGCTGCCCGGTTTTGTTTATTTCGCTTGATTTGTGACTTAATATTTGCCAACTTCTTCCTCCAAACTTACAACTTCATGATTACAAACAGTTATTTTACACTAATTCTGGCATTTGTCCAGAAGTTCATCGCTCTTCTTTGTGATTGCCTGCCGGACCGCTGCCGCCGAACCTTGCGGGTTTTGCGCCGCAAAGAGCGTATTTCTAATAAATCTTCAACAGCTTAATGGTATCATCAAATTACTCAGGTCAGCCAGGTGCGCGCGCTTAATCAGTGAGGAAAGTCCGTACACCACAGAGCAGGATGCCAGGTAACCCCTGGGAGGGCGCAAGCTTTCGGATAGGGCCACAGAAACATACCGCTCGCGAGAGCAAGGGTGAAATGGTGGTGTAAGAGACTACCGGCGCTGCTGGTAACAGCGGCGGCCAGGCAACCCCCATTCGGTGCAAGGTCAAACAGGAGAGAGAGCCTGCTCGGCTCAATTGATCTCCGGGTAGACCGCATGAGCTGGCTGGTGACAGTCAGCCAAGACAGATGCGCATCCACGACAGAATACGGCTTACCGGTTGACCTGAGAATGGAACTTTCTGGCAGGTTTGGCGGTTAAGATAGTAGAAAGTGAGTCTCATGAAAAAATGGATCCTGCTTACTATCACAGCCCTGATGGTACTGATTGCAATAATCTTTTTCGCCTGCGGTCGCCGCGAACAACCGCCCCAGGTTCTGACCGTCGAAATCACCTCGCCCACTTCAGGACAGATTTTGGCGCTCAATCATGAAGTGGTGGTCCAATCGGTCATTCCAGCCGGCTTGAATTGGTCTCGCCTGGAACTGATGGCCAATTACCAGTTGATCCGGATTGACCTGCCAGATAGCCACCCACGCGGGGCGCTGCTGATCGAACAGCCCTGGATCCCGACCGATGAAGGCGCGGTCATGATCATGGTCAATCTTTACGACCAAGATGGGCGCAACTTCGTCAGCGACCAGGTTGCCGTTTTGGTGCAGGCGCTCTCAAACCCTGAGCTGACCATCACACCCAGCCAAACTCCTCTCGCAACGCTTACTCCAACAATCACTCCCACAGTTGAACCCTGTACCATCTCTGCCATCCTGTTGAGCGACGTCAGCATTCCCGCGGGATCAATGTTGAAAGCGGGGCAGCAGTTTACAAAGACCTGGCGGGTACATAATAATGGAACCTGTAAATGGGAACAGTACAAATTAGTATATGTTCGGGGGAGCCGGATGGGCGGCAACTCGCCGTCACCAATTCGTACAGTGCAGCCAGGTGAGGTGATCGATCTGTCGCTCGAAATGGTCGCTCCAAGTTACCACGGACTTTTCGAGGGAGTCTGGCAGATTCAGGCCGAAAACGGCAGCCTGATTGGATTGGAATTGAAAATTCTGATCGAAATTCCGAAGCCAACCCCTACTCAAACCGCAACCGCAACCCCAACCCCCACAGGGACAAATACTTCAACCCCAACTCAAACCTTCACGCCTACCCCGACACCTACACGCACTGCGACCCCCACCGCGACTCGGACGGCAATCTATACACACACACCGACCCCCACCGCGACCAACACTGCCACGCAAACGCCGACTCTCACTACAACCGGCACAATCACCCCCACCACTACGGGTACGCCCTCCTCAGGAGACCCAGGACCATAGAACAATCCGACTTTTATGGGAAATCTCACCCATAAGAGTTATGCCTGAGTTGTCGCCCTCCACTGGCGACTGACCTCACAAATTCAAAATCAGATCTTCCAGTTTTCGTTTTGGGACGTGATGAACCCCGGCATCGTCGCGGTAATATTCAATGCCTTTTTCGGTTTCGAAATCTTCAATCACACTTTTCTCTGCCGGTTTGCCCAGGGCAATCACCAGGACCAACTCCAAAGTCTGGTCTAATTCAAGCAGTTCTATCAGGCTCTCACGCTTGAAAGACTTGACCATACAGCCCCCAAAACCCGCTTCTGCAGCTCCCAATAACATCGTCTGAGCGGCAATGCCAGCATCGATTTCAAAAGTTGGTTTAATTTCCTTATCACCCAGGACGAGGATGTACGCAGCAGGCTTTTCCCCATCCACCGGCCCGCCCCAGTCCTTAAAATACCCACCAAATTTTACGTTTTCAAATATTTGTTCGCACTCTTTCTCATCACTGACCAGCCAAAACTTGAGCCCCTGCAGGTTTGACGGGCTTGGCGAGACGCGAGCCAGACTGACCAAACCGACCAGCAACTGGCGGGGAAGTCTTGCGCTTTGATCAAAGCGGCGAAAGCTGCGGCTTTTGAGCACCAATTCTGAAAAGTTCATTTTTACTCCTTAGGGTTGAAGTTAATCTTGTTTCCGGCCGCAATAAAGGCCAGGATTAAAAACACCAATCCACCGCGATCGAAGAAAATAAATCTTGAAACAGACCCACGCAGCAGCGCGTGTTGGCTGGGAATGCTCCTCAAAAGCAATATCTCGCCAACCAGCCCCACACTCTGCATCAGGATCGCCTGAAAAAGGGAGACCCAATGCTGTCGGGGTTGAGCCAGAGCGAAACAATAGGGCACCTGCCACATCAGAAAGAGGATGCCGTAACCGATTATTACAGCCTTACCAACCTCGCCGCTCAGTTCATAGGAAGCCAGGTACAGTTCGGGCCTGGCGATAAAATCAATGGCAGCAGCCAGATTCATCCCCAGCACTGACCCGATCAGGATGCGCGCGATCCATTCACGCAGCCTCCAGTTTTCTCTCATGCCGGACTACCCTTTACAATCACCCCTTGCTGAACCTTCCAAACATCATGCTGGGATAGAAACTCATCCTCAAACATCTCCAGGTCAGTGGTGGTCACCAGGGCTTGCTCCACTTTATCAAGAACACCCAACAAAGCCCCGCGGCGAATTGGATCCAGCTCTGCCATGACCTCATCCAACAACAGCACCGGCCATTCGCCGCTGCGCTGTTTCATCAGCTCGACTTCAGCAAATTTCAAGGAAAGCAACGCGGTTCGCATTTGCCCCCGCGAGCCATAAACGCCCAGATCGACCTGGTTTGATAGAAATCGAAGCTCGTCGCGGTGGGGTCCTGCGCTGGTGGAACCGCGCCTGATGTCATCCCTCCTGTTTTTTTGGGATTCCCTTAGAAACACCTCTTCGATGTCTTTTACCTCAAGTTCACTGGCGTCTTCAAGATGCTGCATGTCGGGCAGGCGGATCTGCCCCGCAAGCGGCTGGGTGGGATCGAGTGATGGCTGATATTCCAACCGGAGGACCTCCCTACCCTGCGTCATCTGCTGATGACTCTCTCGCGCCAATGCCCCCAATTGAGCGAGCAGCCTGACGCGTCCTTTAATCAAATAGGCACCATGCTCCGCCAGCATGCCATCCCAATAATCCAGTTGGTCTGATGGACCGCCAGATTCGCACAGTCTTTTGAGCAGGGCATTCCTGCGGATCATCGCCTGGTTATAGCGGAGCAGATGCTTCGAATAGCCCGGTTCTATCTGGCAGAGGATTTCATCCAGGTACCTGCGGCGGTCAGAAGGGCCGCCTTCGAAAATTTTTGCCATTTGGGGGAGAAAAGAAACAGCATTAAATTGACCGTATAAATCGCTGAAGCGTCGTTTGACGCCATCCAGGAGTGCTTCTTTGCGGAATCGCAGACCCCCGTTGGTGCCGTTGGGTTCGAGAATGAGCCGCACCTCCAACGTGTGCTTGCGTCCACCTCTCTCAAATTCGCCAACGATTCGCCCAACTTTCGTGATATCACTTTCCGGCAGGTTGAAATTGAGCAGCTGTCGGTCTGCGCTTGCGGAGAAAGACGTAAAGAGAGCTAAAAAAGCGACCGACTCCAAAACACTGGTCTTGCCCTGCGCGTTATCGCCGTGAAATAAAATCACCCGCCTGGGAAAATCAAGTTCCAGGCGGGAAAAAACGCGAAAGTTGGTCAGCGAGAGGCGGGTGAGCAGCATTACTCAACGAACTCTTCAGCGTCCTCAGGGACAATCTCAAAAATCTCGCTGGTACGATCAATGTAAAGAACCCCATCAAGGTGGTCCAGTTCGTGTTGGATGATGCGCGCCATCCAGCCTTCCGCCTTCACTTTCTGCGGTTTGCCATGGCGGTTGAGCGCTTTGACGGTCACTTTCTCGTGGCGGTCCACTTTCCCGATTAATCCGGGCACTGACAGGCAGCCTTCCATGCCTTCGACCGTTTCTTCTGACTTTTGTACAATTTGAGGGTTGACCAGAACGTAACGCTTCGGTTGTGGCTCTGGCGCGTCTTCGTCTTCAGGTTCTTCGGCATATTCAATCACGACCAATTGAACAGACTGACCGATTTGGGGTGCCGCAAGACCAACGCCGGGTTCGTTGCGCATGGTTTCAAACATGTCGTCGATCAGCGTCTGCAGTTCTTTATCAAATTTCTTTACCGGTTTTGCTTTCAATCGCAGGAAAGGATCCGGAAAAGTAACAATATCTTTTATTGCCATACTTACTCCACATTCTGATTTATGCTATTTTACCTTATCCGGAAGGTGGATTCAAAGGCCAGGTTACATCCTGACTGGTGGTCAGGTCGCGGGACTCTTCCTGAAACACCTTAAACCACTGCGCGATTCGGTCGCGTTCCTGGTTAGTTTGACGATCCTGCGTTTCCTGGACGTGTTTTCCCATCCGGGCGAAGATATCCTGCTGGACATCAGAGGGATGGTAAACATTATTGAAAGTCAGTTGGGTGTTGCCAACCGTGATGTAAACCGTGCCAAAGTTGAAGATCATCGGGATAATTCCGCGCCGTTCGTACTCAATGCTGAGGATGTTATCCAAGGGAGCCGCCCTACGCGATTCTCTTCCGAAGGGTTTCCTGTCCAGGTCGATCACCTGATTTGGTGTCAGTTGAAAGACGTCATTTCGCCAGTCAACGTATTGATATAGCATCACCGCGAAAGAGACCATCAAAGCAAAAAAGCCCAGAGTAAGCGCCATGGCGGAGTTCAATCCGCTGATATTACGCGTCAGGACCGCGATCACAAATCCCGCGGATAGTACGGCGCCGGCAAGCGACAAGAAAATTTTTCGCAGCAGCACGACCCAGTGCTTGCGGTAGGTGATCGAACCGCCAGCCTCATAGCGCACCTTCAGGAAGTCACTAAATAGCCATTCAAAAAAACTGATCTCAGCGCGAGGGATTTCGTTTTCGATCCCATATTCGTCTTGCAGCTCTTTTGAGGTCACCTCTTCGGGAGCTTTGCCGAATTTTTCGCGAAGGACCCGACGAATTTCCTTTGCGTCCAGTTCCAGGTCGACGTGCTTGCTCTTTGCCCAGAAACTTTCAATCAGCTTACCGATTGTTTTTGCATGCGCTACCCGTTCAAAGCGGATATCTCCATAATAAGTTCGCACGATCACATCAGCAAAACCAAGGATCGCCCCCATCTGACCGGTCTGGACACCAACTGAAATTAACGTGCCCAGGGGCGCTTCCTGGCGGCTCTCATAAAAGCCGGACACTCGTTCCACCCAGACCATCCGCTTTGAAGTAATCAGGTAAAAATCATTGGCCCAGTTGTTGATATTCCAGAGCAGCCAGACCGCGCAGATGAAGAAAAAAAACATCACGCCCAACATGATACTTTCAGGCTGCAGATAGTTCAGCCCTACCAGAGTCAGGGCAAAAAAAAGGATGGGCGGAGCACCCGCAAAAAGCAAAAAGACCGGGTGTTTGCGAGCAATCAGGCTCACCTTTTCATCCGCTTCCAACCAGGGCATCGCCATCCTGCGAACCATCACCTGGCTGTTGGCTAAGACAGTGACGGTCTCGGCGAAGGCGGGCCGCTCTGAAATTAGTCGTTCCAGGTTTGCGCCTGAGAGGTACCAGACCTGGCTATTTTTTTGAGCCTGGATAGTTTCCTGGCGTTCGTTCGCCATGTTGCTGGTGATCAGCCCCAGGATATCCCCTCTCTTATAATCAGCAATATGCCTGTTTTCCTGGTCGAAACCTGTTAACTTCCCGGTTTCGACCAGGAAAATACCATCAATATCTTCGCCTTCTTCAAACAGGATTTCACCTGCGGGGAGCTCTACCCTCACCAACGCTTCACCGATGATGGGCAGGTCTTCATCCGGAAGAGCGCTGAACAACGCGCTTTCCCGAAGGAGACGGATGAAACCACTGCTCAAATCAGGCATGTAATCTCAATTTTTACTCGCTTTTATTTAAAGCCGCTCCGTGTGAGCGCTTTCCAGCGGTGCTTGTTCGACGGGTTCTGCATCAACAGATGCCGCCGTTTCGGCATCATTTTCAGCAGTAAAGGACAGTTCTGACTCACCTTCTTCTTTGCTCACCCGCACGACATCACCGGCCTTAAATTCGCCTTCCAGCAATCTGATGGCCAGTTTGCTCTCGATATATTTCTGCAGCGCCCGTTTCAGCGGTCGGGCACCGAAAAGGGGATCATATCCCTGATCAGCCAACCAGGTGCTGGCAGATTCTTCTACAATCAGCCCCACACCAAATTCCTTTAATCGTCCTTCGATTTCGGTTACCTGCAGCCTGACAATCTTTGCCACATCCGCTTTTGATAACGGAGCAAATGTGATGGTATCGTCGATTCGGTTAAGGAACTCGGGTCTAAAAGCGTCTTTGAGTGCCTTTTCGATTTTCTCCTGCGAATCTTTGACCTCTTCAGAATCATCATCTTCTGCCAGAAAGCCAAGCGCGCCGCCTTTGCGGACAAATTCAGTGCCGAGGTTGCTGGTCATAATCAGTACGGTGTTCTTGAAGTCCACCACCCTGCCCTGACCGTCCGTCAACCGACCGTCATCCAGAATTTGCAGCAAGGCATTCCAGACTTCCGGATGCGCTTTTTCAATTTCGTCAAATAGAATTACCCGGTATGGTCGCCGGCGAACGGCTTCCGTCAGCTGACCACCCTCCTCATAACCAACATATCCGGGAGGAGCGCCAAACAAGCGTGAGGCGGTGTGCTGTTCACGATATTCACTCATATCCAGACGCACGAGCGCGTCTTCGTCATCAAACAAAAATTCTGCCAGCGCTTTCGCCAACTCGGTTTTTCCGACGCCCGAAGGTCCGATGAAAATAAACGAGCCGACCGGGCGTTTAGGGTCTTTCAAACCAGAACGAGCCCGACGGATGGCATCAGAAACGGCCTTGATGGCCTCATCCTGACCGATTATACGCTCGTGCAGGCGGTCTTCCATGTGGAGCAATTTCTTGGTTTCAGATTCCAACAACTGCGTCACCGGAATGCCGGTCCACTGGTTGATCACCTCGGCAATGTCATCGGCGTCGACGACATCATCGAGTTTATTCTCTGCTTCCCATTCAGCTTGCTTTTGCTTGAAACTTTCTTCGAGTTTAAGCCGCTCAGATTTGAGCTTTACCGCGTATTCATATTCGCGGTCAAGGCCCGCCTTCTCTTCCTCTGCCAGCAGGCGATCGATTTCTTTACGGTCGCTTTTAAGATCTTCAGGCAAGGAATATAAGGCTACGCGCAGTTTCGCGGCAGCTTCGTCCATCAGGTCAATAGCCTTGTCCGGCAGTTTCCGTCCGGTCATATAGCGGGCCGAGAGTCTGGCGGCTGCTTCGAGCGCCTCGTCAGACAACTTGACTTTGTGGTGTGCCTCATAGCGGTCGCGCAAACTTTTCAGCATGCTGATAGTGTCATCAATGGTTGGCTCTTCAACATAAATCGGCGCGAACCGGCGTTCCAAGGCAGCGTCCTTCTCAATATGCTTGTGGTATTCATCGATGGTTGTTGCCCCAATACATTGCAAATCACCCCTTGCCAGAGCAGGCTTGAGCATGTTGGAAGCATCCATTGTACCCTGGGCAGCACCAGCTCCAACAACGTTGTGAAGCTCATCGATAAACAAAATCACTTCGCCGTTGCTTTCCTGGATTTCCTCGATCGAATTTTTCAGGCGTTCTTCAAATTCACCTCGGAAGCGTGTGCCGGCAACCATTGCGCCCAAATCGAGTGAGTAGACCAGTTTATCCGCCAGGATTTCTGGCACATCGTCATTGGCAATTTTCTGCGCCAGCCCTTCCACAATAGCCGTTTTGCCAACGCCGGCCCCGCCGATCAAAACCGGGTTGTTCTTGGTGCGGCGGGATAGTATTTGGATCAGGCGCACGATTTCAAGCTCGCGCCCATAGACCGGGTCCAGCTTGCTGTCGCGGGCTGCCTGGGTTAAGTTGTGGGAATATTTCTCAAGGGTCTTGTAACGCCCTTCAAATTTCCCACGTTGTGGGCCCCGGGAACCACCACGCAGTTCCTGAATTACACCTAAAACCCTGATCCGGTTAATGCCTAATTCTTCCAGCATACGAGCGAGCTGGGTGTTTCTCTCTGCCAGGATGGCCAGAAAGAGGTGTTCAGTCGAAATGTATTCATCTCCCAGCCGGTTGGCCTCTGTCTTGGCCATGTCGACCACCATTTTTACGCGGGGCGTCAGGAACACCTGGCCGGCCGGACCGCCAAAGATATTGGCTTTAGGAGTTGTTCGCAGAATGTTGTCCAGCCGATCAACAATGTCACCGGGGACCACATCCATAGCTTCTATAATTTGGGTTACAAACCCTTGTGGCTGCTCAATAAGAGCCAGTAAAATATGTTCAGAGTCGATCTGGTTATGACCATAGCGCTGGATGATCTCAGCAGCTCGCGCGGCGGCGTCCTGCGCTCTCTCTGAAAATTTATCAAAACGCATCATATCGTATTTTTCCTCAATTTTCTATGCTTATCTACTTGGTTAAATGGTGCAACTAACGTTCCAGAGTTGAGTTTACGCTACAGGTGTTAGAAATTGATTAATTACGCCGCTGAAGCCGCGCTATAAGTGAAACTGGCGTTGATATTGTTAGAACCGCCCCTGGGAATTCGGTCGGACTCCGCGCTCCGCTGTGCAGTGGACGATCCCTGCCTGTTATCCCTGTTTCAAAACCCAAGCCTGGATTGTCCAGGCTCTTCTGTTAGAGGGTCTATCTGGAAACTTCCAGCGTCCACAGACCGGTCAGCTTGCCGCTGGCAGCTTCTTCGATCAGTGCCTCAACAGCCTGCTTTGCTTCGGGATCATCCGCGTAGCCCGACTCTTCGGAAATTCGATATCCCGTTGAATTCTCACCTGTCTGACATTCCAGTTTAAGCCCTGGATAATCCCCTGATAAAACCTCCTCGATGTACGGCAGGCGGACGTCCTCACAATAAGTTTCCTCACCGGGCGCGGTAGAAAGTTCCAAAACTTCAAGAACCATTTCCTTATCCTTAAACCCATCTGGAAGACCGCCGAAGATGAGTTCATCGATCTGATAAGTTTTCATCTCATTATTGGTGAGGCATTTTTCTTCTTCGTTGTAAGACGGCTGATAGAGGCAGTAGGTGTTAGGGGTCTTTTGGTACAGTCTCTCGAAGAAAACGGTTTTGGCGTCGCCATATTCCCCTTCCCCCACCAGGGTCAATTTAACTTTGCTGATATACCAATTTCTCCAGTCAGGTAACCCAAATTTCACCCTCAAGACCAGGTCTTCACCTCTCTGTGTGACGTGAAGCAATTCAATCGTAACACCCGATTGTGTAGACTGAACCGATTCGGTTATCCACGAGGTTGTTGCCAGATTGGCTGGCGGGTTTTCGACAATTTCGGGTGTCTTTTCTGAATTCTTTGCACAGGCAGAAATGGTCAGCATCCCCAGCAGGACCAACATCGTCAGTATTTTCTCAGTTTTTTTCATGTAAACTCCTTTCCTTCCAATTCTGAAACGAAATCTACGCTTGAGGTAGAGGAAGGACAGTTATTAATTTAACTATACTCCAAAATTATGGTGAACATTTTTCACGGTTTTTGCAAAACGGTATCCTCAAAAGAGTTCCTGCTACGTGATGAGCATGGCATCACCAAACGAGAAGAATCGATATCCTTCAGCCTTGGCCACCTCGTATGCATGCAGAATATTCTCTTTTCCCGCAAAGGCACTTACCAGCATGAGCAGGGTCGACTTTGGGAGGTGGAAATTGGTGATGATTGCGTCCACGCATCTGAATTGGTAACCGGGTGTAATGAACAGGTCGGTTTCACCACAAAAGGCTCTTATCTGCCCATCAGTGCTTTCCAGGCAAGCGCTTTCAAGGGTGCGCACGGTGGTGGTGCCCACCGCCACCACCCTGCCGCCCTGGTTTTTTGTTTCCAGGATCGTATCTGCTGTTTGCTGGCTCATGTTGCACCATTCGCGGTGGATAACATGGTCTTCAGCCATTTCCTCGGTCACCGGAGCGAAGGTATCCAACCCAACCCGCAGCTCGATCTTCTCCAACCTGACACCCAGATTGCGAATCTTGGATAGCAATTGCGGCGTAAAGTGCAGACCAGCGGTCGGTGCCGCCGCAGAGCCAGGGGTGCGGTTATAAACCGTCTGATAGCGCTCCGGATCACCAACATAGTTGTGGATGTAAGGCGGCAAGGGTGTGTGACCAGCCAGCTCAAAGAAAGGCTCAATTGCTTCATCAAACTTAATGACGCGCTTTGACCCCTCCAGAACGACCTCAACCATGCCTTGGGGTCCCTGGTCAATTTGAAAGCGGCGGCCGGCAGTCATGCCGCTCCCACCAACCAGACACTCCCAGCTCAAGTCGTCCAGTTTATTAAGCAGCAAAACTTCAATCTTCCCGCCGCCGGGCAATTTCTTCCCATACAGGCGAGCTGGGATAACCCGCGTCTCGTTTACAACCAACAAATCACCATGTTGAAGGTAGTCCGCGATGTCGAAAAAATGGCGGTGTTCAATGGCACCGCTTGCGCGGTCGAGCACCAATAAGCGCGAATGGTCGCGCGGTTCAACCGGAACCTGGGCAATGAAGTACCCGGGCAAATCGTAGCTAAATTCCTCTGTTTTCAAAGGGAATTGCCCTCAGTCTGCTGGATCGTCGAAAAGGCTTGTCTGAGCGCTGGCTGGAGGACGATATTCTCGGTCCAGGTGTTGATACGCCAGTTGAGTGGCGACCCGCCCCTGGGCAGTCCGGTCAATGAAACCGCATTGCAGCAGATAGGGCTCCACCACGTCCATAATCGTGTCGGCCTCTTCGCTCACTGAGGCAGCGATGGTGTTCAAGCCAACCGGCCCGCCGTCATATTTATCGATGATCGCAAGCAATACCCGTCGGTCCATTTCGTCCAGCCCGAGTGTGTCAATGCTGAGCATGGCCAGGCTATTTTGGGCAACTGATTTGGTGATGGTGCCCGAGGCGCGTACGTCGGCAAAATCACGCACCCGACGCAGCAACCGCAGCGCTATTCGGGGGGTTCCCCGCGCTCTTCTGGCAATCTCTTCGATGCCATCCTCTTCAAAGGGCACTTTTAACAAGCCTGCCCCGCGCCGAATAATGGCGGCAAGAGACTCCAGTTCGTAATAATCCATTCGATAAGCAGCGCCGAAGCGCGCTCGCAGAGGGGCAGAGAGCAATGCCAGCCGAGTGGTCGCCCCAACGACGGTAAAGCGGGGCAGTTTCAGGCGCACCGCCTTGGCTGCCGGACCCTTGCCGATGATAATATCTAGAGCATAATCTTCCATCGCGGGATAAAGGATTTCTTCCACTAGCTTTCCCAGACGATGAACTTCGTCTATGAAGAGGATGTCGCCCGCGCGCAGGTTTGTCAGGATCGCCGCCAGGTCACCGGCGCGTTCGATGGCTGGACCAGAGGTCACCTTGATGTTCACACCCATTTCAGAAGCAAGTATGTGAGCCAGGGTGGTTTTACCCAGCCCAGGTGGTCCGTGAAAGAGCACGTGTTCAAGCGCTTCACCGCGCTGGCGGGCTGCCTGGATCTGTATCAACAGGTTATCCTTGACTGTTTGTTGCCCAATCAACTCGTCCAGGGTGGTTGGGCGCAGGGCCAGGTCTACGCTGTCTTCTGATCGCTTGGCTGCCAGGATGCTGTCTTCGTTTTTGGCTATCATCGCCAAAATTATAACCGACTTTGTTTGATTTCCTCCGCCAGCTAGTATAGTAATTGTTGTCCATTGAAATTATTGACAGGTAGCAGCCAGAGCCCTTGCATGATCAAACCGGGCGGTTGAAATCTAATGGCGGTTAACCTGCCAGAATGCCAGAGCACAAATACTGTGAATTTCAAAATAAATAGAAACTCGCGGCATTATTAACCCTGAGGAAGACCCTAATTTGCTGGTAGCTGAGACTCCAATAATTGTTGGATTAACTTTGTTTCACCTTGAGGCACAAGCAGATTTATTTCACCATTGCGCCACGATAATATGGCTTCATACTCTGCCAACAACGGGAAAACTACTTGTTCCACCCAGGTGTTATTCTCGTCCGCAAAACTGCGATCTCCGCCTTGAATATTTGTTGAAAGTGAATCGCAAACAACCCCGATAAAGGCCTGACCTTTTAGTTTTTGGCGAAACAAGCTCAAATATTCCTGATTGTTGCTCATCGCCATTTCCATCAAAAATATTTTTTCGTAATCGGGTACAACCGGTAGCTTGATCTCACCAAAAGTCAGCAGTTGGCGTTCGGAAATGAACAGTACATCGCCAGTGTGGTCCTCAAGCACAGCTATGGCTCGTTTCAGATCATTTAACTCACTCTTCTGCGACTGAATATCGTCAAAGGACCAAAATCCGGCGCGCATAAAAGCAAACAACGCTGGAACAAGTACCAGCATCACCATCCAAAATTTCCGGGATTGGTTGTCTGCAATCTGGCTATTTGGCTGCGGTGCGCCTGAACCCATCGCTAAAATGCCACCCACAATCAGAGCCCAAAATACCAGGAATCCATCGAGATTGTGGAGGTCACCGCCACCCCCAATTTTCACGCTTACCACCAACCCACCTGCCAAGAAGACCCCCAGGATGACAGCCAGGCCCAACCATTGCAACCAATGCAACCTGGGCAAACTTTTTTCGCGAAGCTTCAGCCAGAGCAATGCCGCCCCAGGTAAGATCACCAGCAGCATCGCGGGCCCGATGCCGAGGGAGAAAGTAGCATTCGGCCACAATCGCCACCATAGCAATGCCGAGGAAAAGGCAGAATCAAAAAGCGTTGGGTCTTCACCGGAAATTGCAATATATCCCTGCCTGGACACGTATGCCGCCGCCAATCCTCCAATAACCCACACAACTGGCCAGAGCAGGTATTTATCCCACTTTTTCCCATCGAAAGGTCTATCAAGCAGGTAAAGCGCTACTGCCATCAGAGCAGGCAGAGGCATCCAATTGACACGGCTGATACCTGCCCAGACAGAGGCAAGGATCACAAAGATCAATGTTCGCAGAGGCTCATCTTTTTTATAGCCAACCAAAACGAGTACAACACAAACCATCAGGTGGTAATAGACCGCTCCTTGAAAAAAGAAAAGAAATAGCAGAGCTGTCAGCCATGGGAGAGAAACTTTTGCAGATGTATTCAAACGTTTTGCCATCAGCCAACTGCCCCACAGAGTCATTCCCAGCCAAAGCACCACCTGCCAGATTCGATGGAAGAGGATGGAGCGAACACCAAGATAAAACGGCAAGGCCTGCATCAGGTAACGGCTCGGGGGCAGCGCAGGCAGGGGTAATTTCATACCATACAAACTTTCAGGAGCGAAAAGAGAGGCATTATAAAAACGACTGCCTTCCGACCAGCCCAAGGCGAAGGGACCGCCTTGTATCTCAGGCACAAAAGCTGCTATGCGGTGAATCACCCCAAATACCAACAGCCACTTGGCAAACACCAGATGGAGTGAGGATTGGGTATTGCTGGACAAAAGCAACGCGAAGATACCCGAAAATCCAATCACAAAGGCGAATCTGCCGACCCCATAGCTGAAGATATAGAACGGAAGATTGAAGAAAAGTAGAGTCAACACGAGAGCAAGCAAGGAAAAAGCAATCCAACCAACCCTTTTACTTTTCAAGAAATTAATTTTGTTCAAAAAACCGGGCTTAAGTCTCCTCGTAAGGAAGAATAAAATGGCACAAATCGCCACCATAACCGCCATCGCCTTAAACCAGATATTGCGAACTTCCCAGGTTTCCAACAAAAACCAGATACAGGCTCCTCCAAGCAACAGCAGCCAGTGACGAAGAAACTTTTGGGTGTCTTCTGGATTCATATCGCGGCCTGCAACAATAACCTCTCGACCTTGGTTGGATACTTACCGTCCAGAACATCATCTGAAAAGTCAGCTTTCAGGCTATCTGTAGAACTGTTTGTTGGAGCCTGATCTTTCCATGGTTTGTGTTGCCAGTTAAAGATGTCAAGATAAACGACAAATTGAAACATCAACACGAATAAAATGCCCAGGACAATCAGTTGGCGAACGGTCTGCCAGGCTTCCTGCCATCCAATCCGACTGAGGAGATAGATCATGATCCCCATTGAGAGAAGTGTGCCACCCCAACGAATAACAAGGTTGAGTTGCTGATTACTTTGCTTTGACATAAGAGGCCTGAGCGCAATTATACAACAGGCAAGTACCAAAATTTATTACATTAACTACATCAATGAAACGGGAATAATATACCTTGCTATGATTTGGCCTTGTTAGCATGAGTTTTCGGTGCAGACGCTCTATCATCGTCAAAATGACAATCTGTAAATAGTTTGGCAAAAGCCGACCTTGTTGATTTGATTTGATAGAATATAGCCATAAATCCACATCAAGGAGTTCACCAATGCAAAAAATCGAAATCAACCCTTTTGACCTCTCAATCCATCCTCATCACCTTTTCGACCGGCAAAGCTTGCTTCTGGCTGCTGGTGATTTCGCCCAGGATGACTTCAATGTGATGACCATTGGTTGGGGCAGCATTGGTACCATGTGGAACAAGCCTTTCGTTGAGGTCGTGGTGCGACCCACCCGGTACACCTACAAGTTTATGGAAGAATATGAAGATTTCACCGTCAGCGCTTTTCCGCGCGAGCATAAACGGGCGCTCTCCTACCTGGGCACTCGCTCAGGGCGAGATAGCAACAAGCTGGCTGAAACCGACCTGACCGCGATTGCGGCAGCCAGGGTCAAGTCTCCCGCCTTTGAACAGGCAGAGTTGACCATCGAATGCCGCACCATCTACACCGCCAGATTCGATCCCACTCGTTTCCTTGACCCTGCCATCGAAAAATCATATCCCGAAAAAGATTATCATTTTATCTATTACGGTGAAATTGTGATGATAACAGGCACAGAAAAATTCTTATCTCAAAAATGACCATCTGCCAGGCTGCGAGGTTGTCATTATTTAACCTCAGGGCTGGCGTTGCGCTTCACCAATGGGGGGTGGTCACGACCGATTGCTGACAAACCAAAACTGACGCGCTCGTCACAGAAGGGCGATTAACCCTGCTCAGAATCAGAATGTCACGTTATAATCCGGATCAGAACTGGAGAGACTATGAGCGAAAAGAAAATACGAGTATTGATTGCCAAACCCGGTCTTGACGGACACGACCGCGGGGCCAAAGTTGTTGCCCGTGCCTTGCGCGATGACGGTATGGAGGTCATCTATACCGGTTTGCGCCAGACCCCCGAAATGATCAGTGAAGCCGCCCTTCAGGAAGACGTGGACGTGATCGGGCTTTCTATCTTATCAGGAGCTCATAACGCCTTGATCCCACAAATAATCAAGAAGCTCAAGGAAAACGGACAGGATAATGTGTTGGTATTCCTGGGCGGGATCATCCCTGAGGATGACATCCAGGAGCTGCGGGAGGCTGGTATCTACCAGGTCTACGGCCCGGGCACAGACACCCGTCAAATCTGTCGCGACATCCGCGATGCGGTCAAGATTAATTAGGCTGGATAATGTCTTTAAGTAAATCAGTGAGAGAGGGCAGCAGGATCGCCCTTTCTCGTGTTTTAAGCCAGGTCGAAAACAACACCCCTGCCGGTCTACAGGCACTCGACCAGCTTTTTCCGTTCACTGGCAATGCCCATAAAATCGGCATCACCGGACCACCCGGTTCCGGTAAGAGCACGCTTGTCAATGCTTTGGCAAAGCAACTTCGCCAACTTGAGAGCAAACCGCGGGTGGCGATCATCGCAGTCGACCCCACCAGCCCTTTCAGCGGCGGTGCCATCTTGGGCGACCGGGTGCGGATGCTTGATCTGCAAAGCGATAAAGGCATTTTTATCCGCTCCATGGCCTCCCGAGGTGCCCTGGGCGGTCTTTCCAGCCAGACGGAAGCTCTCAGCCAGGTTTTTGATGCCGCCGGGTATGACTTTGTGCTGATTGAAACCGTCGGCGCGGGTCAATCGGAAGTGGAGATTGTCAACCTGGCCCACACCACCATCGTGGTCGATGTTCCCGGCATGGGCGACGACATCCAATCGATCAAAGCCGGCATCCTCGAAATCGCGGATATTCTGGTCGTTAATAAAGCCGACAGACCCGCAGCCGAGCAGAGTGTCCGCTATCTGAAATCGATGATCGAGATGGGCTACCGCCCTTTGGCCAGTTCCGCTGGGAAACACAGGTTGGCCGCAGCGCTCCCGAAAGAAGAAAACCCAGAAGCCGATCAACCCCAAAACCTGTGGCTGCCGCCGGTACTCAAGACGATCGCAAGCGAAAACACCGGCTTTGAAGAACTGGTTCTCCAGGTCCTCAACCACCGGGATTTCTTAAAGCGCACCGGAAAATGGCAGTTGAAAGAAGCCTGGACGCTGCAGGAAATAGTTCGAAAACGAATCACAGGTACTTTGGAGCACGATTTTTATCAACACCTTCCTCAAGGAGTGCTCGAAGCGATCATGAGGCAGGTGATCGCCCGCGAACTGTCTCCAACCAGCGCAGTCGAAAAATTATTGTCGTATAATCAGAACGGCAAAAGTCCTCATAAATCGGAGTAATTAATGGAAAGAACAATGATCAAAGACCTGAAGGGCAAGATTGACCAGCAGGTCACCCTAAAATGCTGGCTGCAAACCCTGCGGGATCAAAAAAGCATGCAGTTCCTGGTAGTCCGCGATAAAACTGGCCTTGCTCAAGTCGCTCACTGGAAAAAAGGCAACCTCGAACTGGCCCAACTCATCTCTTCTCTCGGTACCGAGTCTGCCCTGACCGTCACCGGCAAAGTAGTGGCTAATGAAGTCGTCAAACTCGGTGGAATCGAAATCCAGCTCGAATCGCTGGTTGTCGAAAATAACGCCGAAGTCCCGCTGCCGTTTGAACCCTTCAGTGACACCCTACCAGACCAGGATTACCGCCTCGACTGGCGCTACCTCGACTTGAGGCGCGAACGCAACCGCCACATTTTTGAGATCCAGACCACACTCGAGCAAGCCATGCGCGAGTATTGGCTGGCCAACGATTTTATCGAGGTCCATTCTCCCAAGATCATGGGCACGCCCAGCGAAAGCGGAGCTGAGCTCTTTAAAGTGGATTATTTCGATCGAACCGCCTACCTGGCACAATCTCCACAGTTCTATAAGCAGATGGCGCAGGCAGCCGGCTTCGAGCGCATTTTTGAGATCGGCCCCGTCTTTCGGGCTGACCCATCTTTTACCTCCAGACACATGACCGAATTCACCGGCATCGATTTCGAAATGTCCTGGATCGAAAGCCATGAAGATGTGATGGTCTTTGCGGAAAACTGGCTTGCCCATGCTTACAACGCAGTAAAACAAAAGCATGACGATACCATCCAGGAGCATTTTGGCTTTGAACTTGAAGTTCCATCGACACCTTTTCCCCGTATTACCATGGCAGAAGCCTACAAAATTCTCAAAGGATTGGATTACAAACTTCCCCCTGAGAAAAAAGGCGACCTTGACCCCGGCGCGGAACGCGCCTTAGGGGACTATGTCAGGAAAGAATTCGGCAACGACTTTGTCTTCGTGACCGACTGGCCCTTTAGCGTGCGCCCCTTCTACCACATGCTGCACCAGGACAACCCCAGCCTGACCAGGAGTTTTGACCTGCTCGGAAAGGGTCTCGAAATCACAACCGGCGCCCAGCGTGAGCACCGCTATGACGTGCTTGCCAGACAAGCAGTGGAAAAAGGGCTCGCCCTGGAACCGATCCAAACTTACCTGAATTACTTCCGCTATGGGTGCCCCCCTCATGGAGGTCTTGGCATGGGCTTGAGCCGTCTGCTGATGGTCATGCTCAACCTGCCGTCCATCCGTGAGGCTGTTTTCGTTTTCAGAGGTCCCAACCGGCTGGAGCCATAAAGAGAAAGCATGCCGATCTTGTACGCCGAAAGAATCCGCCTGCGCGCCTCTGAACGTGAAGACATTCCGATCTTCCTGAAGTGGGTGAACGACCCTGAAGTCTGTGAAAGCCTGGAGCAAACCACCCCCCTCAACCGCGTGCATGAGGAAGCCTGGTTTGAACGCATGTCGAAGGGTCCCAGAGCCGAATTACCGTTGGTGATCGAGGTTGGTCAGGAAACAGAAATCGCGGGAAACGCAGAATGGGTGGCGATCGGGAACATCGCCTTCATCGACACTCATCAGGTGAACCGCTCCGCTGAAATTGGGATCATGATTGGCGAAAAGGATTATTGGGGCCGTGGATACGGCACGGAGGCGATGCGCCGCATGTGCCAGTATGGTTTTGAAGAATTAAACCTGCACCGCATCTTTTTGCGGGTGTTTGAAGGAAACCAACGGGGTAAAAGAGCCTACCAGAAGGCCGGCTTTGTATACGAGGGCACCATGCGCCAAGCGCGTTACCATCGCGGGCGGTACTGGGATGTCGATTTCATGGGGATCATCAAATCAGACTGGATCGCAAATCCACAGGAGGATGTAGTTTAATATGACCATAATTAAAAGACCAACGAATTCACTCTATGGGGATATTCGCTTGTTCGCAGGAACCGCATCGCCTGATCTGGCTCAAGAAATTGCGGATTACCTCGGACTGGAACTCTGTGGCGTGGACATCCATCAATTCGCCAACGAAAATCTCTTTGTGAAATTACATGCTTCGGTTCGTGGGCAGGATTGCTATGTGATCCAGACCACTTCCTCGCCGGTGCACCGCAACCTGATGGAACTGCTGATCATGGCACAGACGCTGATGCTCGATTCAGCCGGACGCATCACCCTGGTTTTCCCCTACATGTGCTACGGACGCTCAGACCGCAAAGACCAGCCCCGCGTGCCAATTACCGCGAAACTGGTTGCCCAGATGATGGTTGTGGCAGGAGCCGACCGCTACATGACCATGGATATGCATGCCGGGCAGATCCAGGGTTTTTTCGACATCCCTGGAGACGTGCTCTCTGCCTATCACATCCTCAAACCTTATCTGAAGAAATGTATCACTAAAATGACCAACCCGGTCTTGTTGACGGCTGATCTCGGCTTTGCCAAACACGGACGGCGTTACGCCATGGCACTGGATATCCCCCTGGCCTTTGTCGAAAAACGGCGTACGGACAACGAAGACCACCCGGAAGCCCTCAACCTGATTGGTGATGTGCGCGGTCGGGATGTGTTAATTATCGATGACGAAATCGACACCGGTGGTTCGGTTTGCGAAGCAGTGGGCGAAGCCAAAGCCAACGGCGCCCGGGATATTTTCGTGGTCTTTATTCACCCGGTGTTATCATCCAACGCAGCCGAGCGATTGGCTGCCCTGCCGGTCAAACACTTCGTCACAACCAACACAATTCCCATCTCGGATGAGAAACTGAAACTTTTTGGCAATCGCTTGACGATCCTCAGCATCGGTCCTCTTTTAGGAGAGGTGATCAAACGCGCTAACGAAGGCACAAGTGTTGGGGCCATGTTTAACGAGTAAGATTGGTCAATGCCAGAATTACCCGAAGTTGAAACGATCCGGCAGCGCCTGATCAAGGGCTTTGACACAGCTCCTCCTGTTTTGAATCAAACCATTTGTCAGGTCAGGCTGTTCTGGCCGGGCACTGTTTCTGTGCCTGATCCCGCAATTTTCACCGCCTTCCTGCCTGGTCAGAAGGTTCTCAGCGTTGACCGCAGAGCAAAGTTTTTGATTCTCACCCTCAGCGATGCCTATCTGGTAGTTCACCTCAGAATGAGCGGAGACCTCTATCTCGAGCCCCAGAAGGACCTCGCCTCAGCCGCTTTCCGTGATATCAAGCATGATCGTCTCTGGCTTGAGTTTGCCTCCAACTGGCGTCTGGTGTTCAATGATGTGCGCAAATTTGGACGGGTCTGGTTGTTGCCCGACACCAGCGCCCTCTTGGCGAAACTGGGTCCTGAACCGTTTGACAGTCAGCTGACCCCTTCAGTTTTCTTTGAAATGCTCAACAAACGGTCGCGGCAGTTGAAACCATTGCTGCTCGACCAGAGTTTTATCGCTGGTCTCGGCAATATTTATTCCGACGAAGCGCTCTTCGATGCCCAGCTGCACCCATTGCGCAGAAGCGACAGCCTTACCCAGTCAGAAGCCGGTACACTGCTTAGGTCGATCCGCTTTGTACTCAATAAGGGGATTGATCAGAAAGGGGCGAGTATCGATTGGGTCTATCGGGGCGGTGATTTTCAAAACTATTTTCAGGTCTATCAACAGGAAGGCAACCCCTGCCCAAGGTGTGGAAACCCCATTAAAAAAACAAAAGTGGGGCAGCGCGGCACCCACTTTTGTCCGGTCTGTCAAAAAGTAGATTAAATCCCTTTTTTGGCTGTCTGCACATAGCGTAAGGTCGATTTGACCTTCTTGGCGTTTTCTTTCCACCAATAGACGCTATCTCTGACGGTATCTTTCAGCGGTCTGACCTGGTAGCCCAGCTCCTCTTCCGCCTTCTTCCTGCTGATAACTGAATTGCTCAACAGCGTATCAATGGCATAGCTTGTAAAGATCGGACGGGTCTTCGAAAGGCGGTAATACACCTCCGCAAGCGGAGCAAACAAACGAACCAGCGCCATCGGAATATAAACTTCCAGTCCCTTTGCGCCCATGGCATCCTGCACCAGCCGACGATATTCCCTTACAGTCACCCGATGACCGGTCAGGATAAATGTCTCGCCTGGCTCACCGTGATCGATGGCGCGAATGTGCGCCTCGACCACATCACGCACGTCCACAAAATCGTAAGCGCCATCCAAACTTGCTGTGGGCGAACTTTTCATCCAGTAGTTAGTAATCTCGCCCACCTCTGAGCGTTTGAAATCGTAAGGTCCCATCACGCCGGTTGGAGCCAGCAGTACCGCATTGAGACCGGCTTTCGCGGCTTCCTCGACCAGTGTGGACGCCTGGGCTTTGGTTTGATCGTAGTATCCGCCGTGAAATTCGGTGCTAAAGGGCAGGCTTTCATCGATCACCACTCCCTCTTCTAATCGTCCGTAAGCGTGAATCGAACTGGTATAGATCAAACGGCTTACGCCGGTTTCTCTACAGGCCCGCAGCACATTGGCGGTTCCTTCAACATTGACCTTTCGCATCAGGTCATACTGTTCCGGAACCAATGCAACCAAAGACGCTAAATGAAAGACAACATCGATACCGCTCATGGCGTTTTTCAAGGCCGGGTAATCAAGGATATTCGCTTCCACAATTTCCGGATTGGTATCTGCCAGAGAACTGAGGTCTTCGCCCGGCAGTACCAGTGCTCTTACCTTGTAGCCTTTTTTAAGCAGCGCTTTGACCAAAACGTTTCCAATATGTCCGGCAGCGCCGATAACCAGTATCTTTTTCATTAATCTTTCTTCCATTTTCCTACCTCTGTTGTTTCCTCGTGTGACTGTGTCTCCGAAATCCAAAAATCAACTGCTTGACTGGAGCACACACTTCTTACAAGTACTATTTTAGGGATAATGTCCTTCTTCGTGTAGTGAAAAATGTCATCATTCACTATTACAATCATAATGAGTCTGAAAGCCCAAAAAAGGTCAAAGACTCTCTCTATCCATGGGAATCTCACTTTGACGTTATAATGGGCAGAGACATAATGTGAGGTGACCATGAAAATTGCAATTGGCTGTGATCACACAGGCTTAGCGCTTAAAGAAACAATCAAGAACTATCTGGACAACCGCATGATCCCTTTTGAAGACTTTGGCACCTTTACCAGTGAAAGCGCGGATTATCCGCGCGTGGCTGAACTGGTATCCAAGGCCATCCTTTCCGGTCAGTTTGACCGTGGAATCCTGATTTGCGGCACAGGCATTGGCATGTCAATTTCTGCCAACAAATTCCCCGGGATTCGTGCTGCTGCTGTCAGTGAACCCTATTCTGCCATCCTGGCCAAACGCCATAACAACGCTAACGTACTCTGCTTTGGAGCCCGTGTGGTTGCCGGAGGTCTGGCAACGCTGATCACCGAAGGCTGGCTGAACGCTTCTTTTGAAGGTGGGCGTCATCAACGTCGTGTGGATATGATCACCCGAATCGAACAGCGCAACCTGCTGCCGGGGGTTGAACCCCATTCTGACCCCACGGATGAACAGCAGCCTGAAGAACCCGCTCTCGACAGCGAATAATCTTGTAAAAAAATCTACAGTGGCACCAAGCCCCTGGATTTAATAGACCAAATGGAGGTTTTATATGAAGTACAAAGTTTTTGGTGATAAACTGCCTGGTTTGACCCTGCAGCTCGATGCCGGCGAAAGTATCTATACTCAGTCTGGCGGAATGAGTTGGATGAGTGACCATTTCAAAATGGAAACCAACGTCCGTGGAGGGATGATGAAGGGTCTCGGTCGCATGCTGACCGGTGAGTCGCTGTTCATGGCCACCTATACCTCTCAGGCTCCTGGCGCTGAGATCACCCTAACCACCACCATGCCCGGTGAAATCCGCGCCCTGCAGCTGGATGGTCGCAAACAATATATCGCTCAGAAGAGCGCCTTTCTTTGCGCGCAGCCTTCTGTTGAGCTCTCAACCTACGTCACCAAACTGAAGACCGGTTTGTTCGGCGGCGAGGGCTTCCTGATGCAGCGGCTCAGCGGTCAGGGCATGGTCTTCCTTGAGCTGGATGGATCCATTGTTGAGATGGAACTTCAAGCTGGGCAGCGCGTCAAGGTCGACACAGGCAACATCGCCTTTTTCGAATCGGAAGTCAAGTATGATGTCGAAACAGTCAAAGGATTTACCAACATCCTGTTTGGTGGCGAAGGTCTTTTCCTGAGCGTGTTGGAAGGTCCTGGTAAAGTATGGCTGCAGTCGTTAAATACCGCTTCGTTTGCCGCCCGAATTATGGGCTTCATGCCCCGCAAAAGCGGTTAAGTTCGCTCCGAAAATTAGTTTTAATGAGTGCCTCTTTTCAAAAGAAAAAGGGGCACTGAGTTTGGTCGATAGTTCGTTTACTCTCAGGGCTCAGCCAACTGGCGGGGAAAAGCGCAAATCGCGTGCTGTTTTTTTTCACGAGCAATTCCAGCATCGCCATTCCAGACTGTCATTTTGAACCGACTTGTGTGTGACCCTTGTTGGGGTGAGATAAAGACGAGGCGGCAAACCCCGGCAGCCCTCAGGTTAACTTTCTGACCATATAGAGCTCACCCAATTCGAAACCACGGGGAGCATAATACTGTCGCGTGCCGACCGCTGAGATCACGGTCAATTTTTGGTAGCCTTTCGATCGGGCAATTTCCGCCGCCTTCTCGATCAGGCTGCTGCCCAGACCGCGGTGCTGAGCCGAGCCGGCTTCTTCGCTGCCAACTTCAATTGACTGCCCATAGACATGCACTTCCCTGATGATGGCGGCATCCTCCAGCTCCCCCACAGGGAAAAAGCGCTCCTTACCAGGCAGCGAGAGCCTCAAAAAACCGACAATGTGGTCATTATGGGTATTGAAAGACAGAAAATGTTCTTCCGCCCAGCCCGCCTGGTAAATTTGGTCATCAAAAACCAGATCGCGGTCCCCGATCTTGCCCTTGCGAATCTCCCGACAGCGGATGCATTGGCAGGCTGTTGACCGCTTGCGCATTTCCAGAACCACATCCTGGCGCAAGCTGGTATTGCGATTTCCCTCCACCACATGTGTGGATGGGATGTCACGGATGACACGATTAATGCGGCAAAAGCGGGGCACAGTGGGCTTGATATCTGCCAGAAGGTCGATCAGTTCGTTTTCTGTGTAGGGCTTATATTCGCCGCGCTGCCAGTATTGATAGAGTTCGGAATTGCGCAGCAGTTGGCAGGGATAGATTTTCAACTCGTCCGGGTTGATGCCGCCCTCGCGCCAAAGGCGGGCAAAATCTGCACGGTCCGACTCCGGCGTGGCTCCCAACAGGTTAGGCATCCAGTGCACCACCACCTTGAAGCCAGCGGCTCTGACCAGTCTCACTGCTTCTTCAGCCTCTACCGCGCTGTGACCGCGTCGGTTGAGCTCCAGAATGCGATCGTCCATGCTCTGAATACCCAGCTGCAGTTTAGTGACCCCCTGACGGCGCATTTCAATCAGGTTTTCGATCGTGATCAGGTCTGGCCTGGTTTCGATCACCAACCCCACATTGCGGTGGCGTCCCTGACTGTTGGTTTCTTGCACTTCCGCAAGATCTACCTCGCCCAGATCGTCATTGGGATTCTCCTGGTTAAGCGCTTCGAAACAGCGTCGGATAAACCACTCACGATAGCGTGCTGGGTAAGCGTTCCAGCTGCCGCCGAGAATCAAAAGCTCAATCTTGTCAGTTGGGTGACCCACCTCGTGCAGCGCCTTGAGCCGCGAAGTGACCTGGGTGTATGGGTCAAAAGCATGCTCAACTCCCCGCCGGGCGCCAGGTTCGTCAGACAGATAGCTTTGAGGCAGCCCTTCTTCCGTCGGACAGAAAATGCACTCTCCCGGGCAGGGGTAGGGTTTGGTCAAAACAGTGATGGTAGTCACGCCCGATAGCGTCCGAATCGGCTTCATGCGGATTTTCGCCAGAAGCACGGGGTCGTCTTCCCAATCTCCCAGACGGACCTTTTCACGGTATGCGGCTACCAGGGCGTGCTTTGCCAGGAAACCTCGTCCACCAGGCAGCGGGTTGGCGCGCAGCGCTTTGCGAGCGTCAGCGCCCTGCCTGATTTCCTCAAGAATTTTATATGCAAGAGCGATGTCCTCCTTAGAGTGCTCCCGCTTCTTGCGCCAGAGTTCACGTTCATTCGTTTTCATACAGGGGTATTCTACATCAAGGCCTGCCAGATTCCAAACCTGGTCGTTAACCCTGCCGCAATTCGGCAGCCCCCCCACAAGGATCAGCTCCGGTAATCAGACGGCAGCTTTATGCTCTGCTGTGAACCAGCCGGTCAAAACAGCGACCAACCATACAGCAAGATCCGGCTTTCAGACTGCTGATAAAATCAAGCCATGAAGCAAGAAACGCTGGATTTGCTGTTAAGCCTTAACCGCCAATTCTACGATGGCTACGCGAGATCATTTTCGTCCACCCGCTACGCGATTCAACCAGGGATACGCCGCTTGCTTCCCGAGCTGCTCAGGGCAGAAAGCTTGCTTGACCTTGGTTGTGGCAACGGCAACCTGGCAAAGGCACTGCTGCAGGCACACTATGCTGGTCAATACCTTGGTCTGGACAACAGCGCTTCTTTGCTGAGAGACGCCGCTGCCGAAATCCCGCCAGCCAGAAAAGACCGCTTCACCTTCAGGCAGGTCGATTTGTCAGCAGAGATTTTAACCAATTCAAAACAGTCGTGTTTTGACGCCATCGTCTGCTTTGCAGTCATCCAGCATTTCCCCGCTGATCCGTATTTATACAGGTTCTTTAAGTTTGCCGCAGAAAATCTTAACCTCACAGGACGCTTTTATCTATCCACCTGGCAGGTGAAGCATAACCTGCGGTTGAGCTGCCGAATCCAACCCTGGTCTGTCGTTGGGTTAGATCAGCAAGAGCTGAGTGAGGATGACCTCCTGCTCGACTGGCGCGCCGAACCAAACCTTCCACCCCGCTATCGCTTTATTCATCATTACGATTCAGACAATCTCAGACAAGCCGGTCAAAAAACTGGGCTTCAACTGGTCAAAGAATTTTATTCAGATGGAAAAGAGGGCGATCTCGCCCTCTATCAGGTCTGGGAAAAACCAGCTGATTAGCCTAAGGCAACATCCAAAAACATCATCAGTGCAAAACCCAACATCACACCGATGGTAGGAATGTCAGAATGACCCTGTGCGGCCGATTGTTTGGACTCGGGGATCAACTCTTCTGCCACAATATAAATCATTGCCCCCGCGGCAAAAGAAAGCGCGTAAGGCAGCAAATCGGTCATCATTGAGACAGCCCAAACCCCAATAAGGGCAGAGATTGGTTCGACAACCCCGGAAAGTTGCCCCAGCATGAAGGCTTTTCTACGGCTCACTTTTTCCCTGCGCAGGGGAAGCGAAACTGCCATTCCCTCAGGAAAGTTTTGTATACCGATACCTAAGGCGAGGGCGATTGCGGATCCCAGTTGCCCGCCTCCGGGAACCGCGGCAGCTGCTCCAAAGGCGACGCCAATTGCCAGACCTTCCGGGATATTGTGTAGGGTAATCGCCAAAACCAGCAAAACACTGCGCTGCCATGAACTCTTAACCCCTTCAGGCCGCTTCTCTCCCCGGTGAAGATGAGGTAATAACTTATCGATAATGTAGAGAAAGGCTCCGCCCAGCAAAAAGCCAACCACAGCCGGAAGCCAAACGGGGACAGGTCCGCCTTCGGCCATCTCGATGGCCGGTGCCAGCAGAGAGAAATAGCTCGCGGCGATCATCACGCCAGAAGCGAAGCCCAGCATACCGTCCAGAAGCTTCTGGCTGACGCCTCTGCCTAAAAACACTGCGGCTGCCCCTAACGCGGTCACCCCCCAGGTAAAAAGACTGGCAATCAAAGCTTGCATTGAAGGGGTCAGGTTTTGAAAAAATTCGATCATATAATCCTCACGGGGTTTTATAGTATCAGTAGATTATACCGACTTTTGCCTCAAAACATGTTTTGTATCATTGTTTCGAAAAATTTGAGTCATTTGAGAATAGAATAAACAGCATGGATAAAATCGCTCAGCCCGACCTGGCCAAACAACTCAACCTGTGCTTTGAGAAGCGTAATAATGACCACGACACTGCTCTTACAAATGCCTGTCGTCTTTTCAATGGGTATTACGAGGGATTACCCGGACTGGTTATTGATCGCTATGGGAAAACGCTTTTGATCAGCAATCACAGCCGCCAGCCTGAAAGTCTGGCAGCCCTGGTAGATCAGGTCGTTCAAATCTGCACATCCACGGTTGAAGAGGTAGAGTCAATCTTGCTCAAAACTCGTCACTCCAAAGGCCTGGAAGCAAGAAAAGGACGCTTGTTGTTGGGTCAGCGGCTGCCCCCAGAAATCAACGAAAACGGTGTCCGTTATGCCATCGACCTGCGACTCAATCAGGATGACAGCTTCTATCTTGACACCCGCAATTTGCGTGCCTGGCTCAAGCAAAACTCAAAGGGCTTGCGGGTTTTGAATTTCTTTGCCTACACCGGTTCGCTGGGCGTCGCGGCGCTGGCAGGTGAGGCCGCAGAGGTGCTGCAAACAGACTCAAACGCTGGCTTTCTGGCGGTCGCGCAAAAGTCCCGCCAGTTGAATAACCTGCCCGACAAGATGCGCCTGTGGAAGAGCGATTACTTCAAAGCCATCGCCAGCCTCAAACAAAACAAAGCCTTGTTCGACATCGTGATTCTGGATGCGCCCTTCTTTTCTGAATCGCGGCACGGCAAGGTTGACCTTCAAAAAGAACAGGTCAAATTGGTCAACAAGGCCAGACCGCTGGTGGCGCACGGCGGCCGGCTGATCCTGATCAATAACGCCCTCTACGTCCCCGGTAGACAGGTTATCAGCGAAATCGAAGAGTTGGGCCGCTCAGGGCACATTTCCCTTGAACAAACGATCGACATCCCTCAGGACGTTACCGGATATCCCGAAACCATCCGCAGCCAACCCCCGGCAGACCCGGCTCCTTTCAACCATCCGACCAAAATCAGTATCTTAAAGGTCACACGAAAAGACCAGGCACGCTGAGCCTTTGGGAATGGTCTCTCTCGCTCAGCCCTGTGAGGCCGCGGCTTCTTTGCTACTGACCTGCGGAATCAGGTCTCTCTACTGGCAAGCCCACCGTCATCCAATCGTGCATCCCCCCGCGGTAATACATCAACTTTTCCGCCGGGTAACCGGCTTCCAATAGCGCCCGAATCGCCCGAGGAGACTGTCCACACTGGGGGCCGTTGCAAAACAGGATGCTCATTTGATTCTGGTCCAGCTCGCCCACTCTTTCCTTGGCCTTGGTGTAAGGGATATTTTGTGCTCCCGGTAAAGTTGCTTCGCGGTAATATTCTTCAGTTCGCCCGTCGAAGACCGGCAATCCCTTTTCAATATGTTCGATAACTTCCAATTCACCCACTGTTTTAACGCCTTCGGCCACCTGAATCGGCTGAAGTTCGCCCCAGGTGCTGTCGACCATCACCATACCCTCCTGCCCAGGCACAGGTTGTGGAATACTGGGTGAACGGTCAGGGTTTTTTCTCCGCTCAATCTTTTTATGCATGGTTTTTTCCTTCCATTTTATTCTTGGTTAATTAACCTATTGACCAGCAGCCTTATTGCCTCCTCTGGGCAGGCTTAGTTTACGCTCCCTGCCGGAGGTAAGACGATCGCTTACCGCAAAATTTCTCAAAAAATCCGTTCTTTGTTACTGCTTGCCCTCCAGGTCCGCCAGCAATTCCTTCATCTCTGCGATTTCTCTGACCTGTGCTTCGATGATCTCGTCGGCAATTTCGCGCACACGCGGGTCCTTGATGTCAGCACGTTCGCTTGTTAAAATTGCGATCGAATGGTGAGGGATCATTGCCCGCATATAGGATATGTCCGCGACGGTCGTCTGACTGCGCACCAGCCAAAACGAAAGCGCGAATAGGATCAGGCTGCCGACAATGATGCCTGTATTCGCGCGCTTATTGGTGTACATGTTGCGCATGAATAACAGCATGACAATTGCCATGACCGCGCCCATAATCAGCGTCATGAAAAGTCGGGTTTGACTGAAAAATACGTGATCCCACGCATAGGTGTTTAAGTACATCAATCCGTACATGATCACTGTTGCGGTCAAAACCATGATCAAAAACTTCTTGTAGTTATTCATTCTTTTCTCCTTTTTTCCTTTTTTTCGGTTTTATCCTGATTGGTTAAACAAAAGATCATTTATTAATGTGCAATCCTCTCTTCGTCATCTTAATCTTACTAACCGCTCTTTTAGAGTGGAATTTTGCTGTAGAACGTATACCAATACCTGGTTCAGCTGTCGAAATCCTGATCTCTTTCCCCCCATAACTGCAGACATCTATTTCTCTACAAGAAGTAACTGTAATTCATAAAGTGTATACCATGTGCTGACCTCCTCACAGTTGAACCCATTCAAAGGTTTGACATTTGAAAATTGTTATGCTAAAATCTCGGTCACGTCAGCACCAGAACCGGATATGGCGTATTACTTGCGGGTGTAGTTCAATTGGTAGAACGTCTCCTTGCCAAGGAGAAGGTCGTGAGTTCGAGCCTCATCGCCCGCTTTCGAGACTGATAGCAGACGTTATCAGTCTTCTTTTTAGGCGACGTGGCCAAGCGGTAAGGCAGGAGTCTGCAAAACTCTCATCATGGGTTCAATTCCCATCGTCGCCTCTTTTTATTACCCCCCTTTCATTGTTACACCCATACTCCCCTGATAAACTTCGCAAACCGGTTTCTGCCATTGATAAGCGGAAAAAACCGCCTCCTGGTCACAACCGGGATTGGAGGAACTTCAGCAGTCCACCCAGGTCCTCAAATATCAGGTCGGGTTTAAAGGGGGAACCGGGCAGGTCAGAGCGTTTGGTCTCCCCGCTCAATACCAGGACTGTTTGCACCCCCGCAGTCTGACCCAGAGCAATGTCAGTGTACAGTCGGTCTCCCACCATCAGCATCTCGCTGACTTCCACACCCCAATTCCTGGCCAATTCCCGCACAATTCCCGGATTGGGTTTCCCTAACACCAAATCGGGTCTTCTGCCAGTGCTGGTTTCAATAAGCGCCATAAAAGCGCCAATATCGGGCAGCGGTCCCTCAGGCGAAGGGCAGTTTAAGTCAGGATGGGTGGCGATATAGGGCAGTCCCTGTCTGAGAAAACTACAGAAATCGACCAGTTTCTGATAGGTCAATTCAGTGTCATAGCTTAAAACCAACACGTCGGGGTCTTGCTGCACTAACTCG
>CAZHXQ010000001.1:0-72821 GCA_964536465.1 uncultured Anaerolineaceae bacterium | reverse complement strand
TTTCTTTTTAGTCAGCCTTTACGCCTCACGGATCAGGCAAAGTCTTGCACCCGCCTGCCGTGGGCGCCTAACAGATAGAGTTCCGGGGAAACGCTTCCCCCTGCGATGTTCGCACATCACACTACCGCGTTGTCGCTGGTCTTACACAGTACCCCACCGCCGCAGGCGGTTGTGGGCCAACCCCACCAGCCACTATCCAGATTAGAACATTTGTGCTATAATATCCCCGCAAATCAAAGCCACGCACATTAACAAAAAGGATTTGCACCCAAACAGCCATCTGGCACTATCAAAAAACGTTGCAAACAGTGCAATTGGTGCAAATCCCCTCATAACCATCAGCAAGAAGCTCTGCTCATCCGCTTTAATCAAAAAAACCGGGCTCAAAAACAGAACCCGGCTTGCGTTAACAGTTTTTCTTTAGCGCGCGGTGTTGATCGGCATGATGATGTGGGTGAAGTTTTCGTCCCCAACCGGGCGCAGCACGCCGGGCGTGTGCACAGCGTTGGTCTCAAGCACCACGTTAGGGGTCCTGATCACCTCCAGCGCCTCTCTCAGGTAGCGGATATTGAACGAAATCAACAGCGGCACGCCGTCCACCGAGGCATCCACCATCACTTCAGACGAACCGGTCTGCTCTGAGCGGGCAGAAATCTCCAGCTGAGAGATCTTTTCGCTTTCGCCCTCAGGCTGAATATCCAGCTTGGCGATATAACTGCCCTCACGGGCGATAATTTCGGTCTGCTTGCAAGCCTTGAGCAGCTGCGAAGTGGAAAGCACGGTGCGGGTCTTGAAAGTGGGTGGCACGATGGCACCATAATTGGGGAAGCTGCCTTCGATCAACTGGGAGACCAGCTCAGCATTGTTCAGATGGAAGATCACCTGACCGCGGCCCGAAGGGAAAGCCATCAGCAAAGTCTCATCGCCGTCGGTCGCGATACGGCTCAGCTCAGCCAGAGCGCGCGCTGGAACCAGGGCTTCAAAGTTCTGGGGCACTTTTTGAGCCATCTCGGATTTGGCAATCGAAATACGGTATCCGTCAGTGGCAGCCATCTCGAGCGTGTTGCCGTTGAAAGTCATGTGAACACCGGTCAGGTTCGGCCGCGCGTCGTCAGTGGATGCGGCAAAAACAACTTGCTGGATCTGTTCTTTGAAGTTTTCAACATTCAGCGCGATGGCAGACTTAAGGTCTGGTGAAGGCATGGGCGGGAAGTCTTCGGCGCTGATGCCCTTGATATCGGTGTTGAGTGTGCCGCATTTGACATTGAGGCTCTGTGTGCGCTCATCAACAGTCAGGGTTACCTCCTCGTTAGGCAGGTTGCTGACCATGTCAACAAACGTCCTGGCAGGAACAGTCAGACCGCCCTCTTCCGCCACCTTGGCACCGATCCAGGCGCTGATGCCCAGTTCCAGGTTGGTAGCCGAGAGACACAGGCGCCCGCCATCAGTTTTGATGAGGATGTTCGACAGCACCGGCAGGCTGCTTCGCGAAGTAACGGCTCGTGAAACGGTGTTGACACCATGGGCGAGTTGCTGTTGTTGGACGACGGCTTTCATATAATCCTCCGGGGATAAGGGCGTTTTGTATGGCATAAGTATACCGTTAAGCACCCATTTTATCCAGAAAAACAGCCTCTGAGCCGAGAATGATATAATCAACAAAATTCTTACCGAGCCAGACGCCATGCCCAAACCAACACCGAAATTCTCGATCAAATTGCTCATCCGCCTGTATTTTTTGTTCATCTTCGGCGCGTTGGGCACCCTGATGGCCTACATGTCGCTCCATTACGATGAGATTGGCTTCAACGGAATCCAAATCAGCACAATCATGGTGCTGGGCTCGCTTGCCACCATCCTAACTGCCGCCCGCTATGGCCTGGTTTTCGACAGGGCCAACGACAAGCGCAGAGTCCTGATCGCCTCGCTGCTGATCATGGCCCTCTCGCTTAGCTCAATCGTCTGGATCAAGGCTTTTGTACCGGTGCTGCTGCTCTGGGTCATTTACCGCACCCTGCAGGGTCCCTTTTATTCCACTTCAGAGAATCTCTCCTTCTCGGTCGCTTCGAAATCGACGGACCGGCAGACCTCCAATTTCGGTTCGATCAGATTATGGGGGTCGATTGGTTACGCTGTAATCACACTGCTCGCTGGTTGGATTTATCAAAAGTACGGGATAGCGTACAACATGCTTTTATTCCTGCTCCTGGTGGGCTTGAGCATCGCGGTATTAATGTTCATGCCAGATTCAATTTTTGAGATGGCTGAAGAAAAGGACCAGAAGAGCCTCAGCCTGCCCGCGGTTTTGAAGCTGGTGGTTTCGAACCGCTTCCTGTGGATGATGGCAATGGCGCTGGCGATTTCTGACACCACCCAGGACGGTATCCGCGCGTTTGAGCCGATTTATATGCACACCCTCGGGCTGGAAGCCGGGCTGATTGGGCTCGCCAATTCCCTCAGCGCGTTGACCGAAGTGCCCTTCATGATGAACGCCGACCGCATCATCCGTAAAATCGGTATTCGGCGGATCATACTGGCGGTCTTCGTGTTCGATCTGAGCCGGCGCTTGCTGGTCTGGTTCTTCCCCTCAGCCAGCATGGTTTTTGCCACCAGCGTGATCACCTCGGCCAGTTTCACCTTTCGGCTGGTGTGCACAATCACCCTGGTCAACCTTTCGCTTCCCAAACAGGTGACCAGCACAGCCAACGCCTTCATTGGGGTGACCATGTTTGGGATGGGCTACATCGTCAGCAACGCCCTGAGCGGTTTTGTTTACGATCGCTTTGGAAACCGCGAGGTATACCTGGTGGGCGCCGGGCTTTGCGCGGTCTCGCTTTTGTTGGGCTTGAGCGCTGGCAGGCTGGAACCAAAGTTTGAACCGATTGACACCACAAAATTAGCCTGAAGGCCGCATGAACCAGCTCAAGCACATGCGCCCCTCTGACCCCCAACTTGCAGACCTGCTCACCGATTTTTCGACCCGCATCCACCCCTGTGAAAACCCGCTCATGGACGAGGAGGAGGTTGCACGGGTATTGCAGTTGGCTGAAATCGCCGGCATACCGGTGATAGTGGATGGCGGTTGGGCGGTTGACGCGCTGTTGGGTTGGCAGACAAGGGAGCATTCCGACCTCGACCTGGCCATCAACCAGCAGTATTTGCCGCGCCTGCTTAATATCCTGCGTCGGCTTGACTATCAATATCTGCAAAGGGAAGATGAATGGGCGCACAACTTTGTGCTCGAGAACGGCGCTGGTCACCAAATCGACCTGCATAGTTTTGTGCGCAACAGTAAGGGGCAGATCATCGCCGGCGTGGAGTACCCCGGAGATTCCTTGACCGGGCAAGGGCGCATCTCAGGAATGGACGTCTGCTGTATCCATCCGGAATGGCTGGTTGACTTTCACCTGGGTTATGACTTTGACCATCAGGATTACCAGGATTTGGTCTATATTTGCAACCTCTACAAACTCAGTTTGCCGCCCGAATACCAGGAGTATGCCAACAACCTGTACGAGAACAAAACGCCTGCAAAGTGGCAATTGCCGGCACGCTTCCACCTGCATTTGGCACACAGCCCGGAGGATTATCTGCGTTTCATCAACATTCTGGAGAAAAGTGAGCAGCAAAGCTTACCCTCAGAGAAACAAGAAAGCTTAATGAAGATGATGGACCGTTGTGAAAGCCCCGAAGATGTCACCCTGGAAAGCATGCGGACAGCAGGTTTGCGGGCGGGTGTACTTTTATTCGAGGGGCAGCGACCCATTGGGGCCAGTGAGCTTGTTTGCCTGCCTGACGAATCGGAAACCTCGGGCCGCCCGAGGTGGCATATCCGCCAAATCTCTCTGGCTGCGCGCTCAGAGTATTCTTCACTGTTCATGGCATTGCTGCGCGAGTCGGTCAGGGAAGCCTGGCGGGCTGGGGCAGGCTGCGTTGAAGCGCTGCCGCTGGACGACATATGTCAACCGCGGCCAGCCATCCCGCCCCGCTACGACCTGGGCGAGATCGGTTTCGCCAGCTTTTTTGCCCGCGCCGGTTTCGGCCGCTTGCAACCTCTACCTGGGAGCAGGTGGGCGCTGAAGAAAAAGTAGGCAGACTTCAGCCGCGGGTCTGGCCATCGCCACAATACCCAGATCTACCCGCACAAGCGTCTGGCACAGCTCACCAGACAGCAGCTTTCGCCCAAATTTGGGCAGCTGACATTGCAAGCTGCGAGCAAGCTTGTTCAATGCTCTTAGCGTTCCCCGAGCAACTCAGGGTATAACTTAAGTAATACTTATAACTGATCAGCGAAAGGACTGCCATGTACACCCTCTCATTAACTCCTGACATTCAAGCCAGCGCGCTGGTACTGGGCTGTATGCGTATCAAGAGCCTTTCCTCCAGCGAATTGGACGCGCACCTGAAGACCGCTCTGGAACTGGGAATCAACCTCTTCGACCATGCCGATATTTATGGCGGCAGGGGCGCATGCGAGCAGATTTTTGGCGATTGGCTGCGAGCTAACCCATCTCTGCGGGATCAAATTTTGCTTCAATCGAAGTGCGGAATCGTCCAGAACGAGAGCGGCAAAAACATAGCCTTCGATTTTTCGTACGATTACATCCTGAAATCAGTTGAGGGTTCGCTGCAACGCCTGGGAGTGGAGCAATTGGACATCTTGCTGCTGCATCGTCCTGATGCGCTGTTTGAACCTGAAGAGGTTGCCGCCGCTTTTGACAAGCTTTACAACAGCGGCAAGGTCCGCGCCTTTGGGGTGAGCAACATGACTGCAGGGCAGATTGAATTATTGCAGGCGGGCATGAGGCACAAACTCATCGTAAACCAACTGCAGTTTGGCCCTGCTCACACCCTGATGATCGATCACAGCATCCGCATGAACACTCGTCGAAAATATTCGAAAGATCACGATTCAGGCACGTTGGACTATTGCCGTCTCAAAGAGATCGTTATCCAGGCCTGGTCGCCTTTCCAACACCGGCGGGTTAAAGGAACCTATATCAATAACCCTCTATTCCCGCAATTAAATTCGGCCTTGGAAGAAGTGGGCACCAAATACAGTTTGACGAAAAACGGTGTAGTGGCGGCCTGGGTCGCCAGGCATCCCGCCAGGATGCAGTTGATCGCCGGCACGATGAATAGCCAGCGCCTGATAGAGATCGCCACAGGGATGGACATGCCCATCAGCCGTGAGGATTGGTACAAGGTTTATATGACCGAGGGACGCGACCTGCCGTAGTTGCTAAAAATCCATCGCAGCTTGGGGGGTGGTTCTTCTGCAGCGGTTTACCATTGCTTGAAGTTGTCTCGTCTGACTCTATCGCTCAGACGCGCAGCCCGATGGCTTGAGCGGGATTTTAAGCAGCGAAGATGCCTCGGGTCTTTCGTTTGCAACCCGAATAGCAGGTTGTGACTTATAATTATGCCAGGAACCCCGTATGATCAAATTCATCTGTGACAGTACTGCTGACATCCCCCAGGTATTAATCGATGAGTTGGATATCAGGGTTGTACCTACTCACCTAATTTGGGGAGATCGGGATTATCTGGATAGGGTTGATATCCAACCAGAAGAGTTTTATCGCCGGATCACTACAGAGACTCCCCCCTATCCCGCCACGTCCACGCCGACATTGATTGAGTTTCAGGAGGCATACGAGGCTGCGATCGCAGATGGCGCAAGCGAAATTGTCTGTCTTCCATTAGGATCAGGCCTCAGTTCTACCATCAACCTCGCGCGTCATGCCGCTGAGGGTTACAAAACGCCCATTTACGTACTCGATTCTTTAGGAACCACCATGCTGACAGGCTGGCAAGTGTTGGCGGGCGCGCGGCTCGCCGCTCAGGGTGGGTCGATTGAGGAGGTATTGGAACGAATCGAGGAAACCAGAAACTCCGTCTTCGTACTGTTCGGTCTTGACTCTATTTCGTGGATTTCGCGTGGCGGCCGGATGAGAAACGCGTTCCGCTGGCTTGGCAGCAATCTGCCAATCAAACCGGTTCTGCTGCTGACTTCTGAGAAGGGAAAATTTGAGGCTATCGCCATCAAACGTACCTCAAAAGGGATGAAGGAGGGGTTACTGAACGCTCTTTTTAATAAGGTGCCCGATCTTAGCAGATGCCGCCTGATAATTTTACACGGGGATGCTTTTGAAGCTGCCCTGGAAATGAAAGAACGCATCCTGAATGTCGCCCAGCCACTTGAATTATACGTCTCCAGCACGGGACCAGTGGTCGGGCTAAACACCGGACCGAAAGCGCTCGGCCTGTGCGCACATATTGAAGACTGAAAGATGCAAAGGGGTAGTAGAATGCTTGGAGATCAAAGTGAGCAACTCGATGCCAGAATACACCCTCATGGAAACGACAGAAGTCCAAAACCCCTCCAGCCCCCTCACCCGGTTATACAGGTAACTTTTCTATCATTTTGGAGTTAAGATTTTAACATTGAACCTCAAAGTCCAAATCATTCTCGGAGCCTACTATGATAAAAATCGTAACCGACAGCGCCTGCGACATCCCTGAAGACCTTACCCAGGAATATGGCATCATCAAGGTGCCCACACATATCATCTGGGAGGGGAAAGATTATCTGGATAGTGTCACGATGACAGCCAGGGATTTTTACAAGCACCTCACCGAGACCGACGCCATACCCACTTCTTCCCAACCCAGTGCGGGAGAATTCAGAAATGCCTTTGAACGGGCAATGGCGCAGGGCGCGCAAGAAATCATCTGTCTGACGGTCAGCAGCGCACTCAGCGGCACTTTTCAAGCCGCCAGCAACGCGGCTCAGGTTTTTGGCATACCGGTGCAGGTGGTAGACACACGCGCGGTCAGCATGCAGCAGGGCTGGCAGGTGTTGGCAGCTGCCCGTGCCGCCCGTATTGGCTCATCGGTTCATCAAATTTTGGAGAGTATCGAGCGCGTGCGCCAGAAGGTGGTGCTCTCCGTAGGTTTACCTTCCCTCTCTTACCTCGCCCGCAGCGGCAGGCTCGGGCAAGCTTTTAAATGGATAGGCAGTATTAGTCTTTCGGTAAGACCTTTGGTAGCAGTCAACGCCGAAAGCGGGAAAATTGAACCAACTGGGGTGGTACGAACTCAAAAAGCGATGATTGAGAAGGTTTACAGCTATTTCAAACAGAAAATTGGTGACGGCCTGAAGCTGCACGTCGTGGTTTTGCATGGTGCCGCAGCCATAGAAGCAAACCTTTTGATGGAGCGTATCCGGCAGGAACTGGACCCGCTGGAACTATTCGTTACCAGCACAGGGCCTGTGCTCGGCGCTCATACCGGCCCAGGTACGATTGGCATCAGCGGCTATTACGAGGAGTAATAATTACGCTTTCATTAATTCACAAAAGGCTGGAAGTTGTTTTTCAGCCTTTTTTTGCGATAAAACTTGTTAGCTTTTCTTAAAGCGTCATGATTGCAGTACGCTTTCAGCGGTCTGCGAGAGGGCAGCCAGGTCTGCGATCAGTGTAACGTTTTGGTGTAACTGCAGAATGGAGGCAGGAAGCAGGGGGTCAACCGAGCCCTCCAACATCCCCTTGACCGCGTCAGCCTTGCCTTTGCCGCTGGCAAGGATCAAGATTCGTTTCGCTCCCAGAATTGATTTCATGCCCATGCTGATTGCCTGGCGTGGGACTTCCTCCGCTGATTCAAAAAAGCGGGCATTGTCTTCAATGGTATTTTGATTGAGGTCCACCAAACGTGTTTGGGCAACAAAGCAGTTTCCCGGCTCGTTAAAGGCAATGTGCCCGTTGCTGCCAATGCCAAGCAGCTGCATGTCAATCCCACCCAGAGACGCAATCAACTCATCGTATTCTCTGCCGAAAGCGTTTGGGTTGGTGGCCAGACCATCAGGGACATGGGTATTTTCGGCGAGGATATCGATGTGATCAAACAGGTTTTTGCGCATAAAGTGGCTATAGCTCTGCTCATGAGTCGCCGGCAGCCCGTAATATTCATCCAGGTTGATCGTGCGTACCTTTTGGAAGCTCAGGCCCTCTTCGCGGTGGTACCTGATCAGTTCCTGGTAAGTTCCACAGGGTGTAGAACCCGTCGCCAGACCAAGAACACAAGCTGGCTTAAGCTGCACCTGGGCGGCAATGTAACTGGCCGCTTTCTTACTGATTTCGTCGTAATTTTGTGCCTTGACAATTATCATTGCTGTCTCCTTCTACGGGCAACTTACCAAAAATATCCTGCTGCAACAAGAATCACTGGTGAAGCAGGTAGCATTTTTTAGCCACCCAAGGCTCAATCATCTCATTGCCGGGTTCTTGTGTCTTGACTTTATGGTTTTGACACATTAAGTTCAGCCCGGACTAAGTTTACTACAAAGAATTTGAATAACCGAAGGGTATAATTCAGGCAAATGCCATCAGATTAGATAAAGAGGAGATTATGACTGATAAATTAGCCTGGATCGATGACGAACTTAAAAACCTGAAAGATACCGGTTTTTACAACAGCATACCCACTATGGACTCACCCCAGGGTCCGTCTGTGATCATCAATGGAAGAGAAGTACTTAATTTTTGTTCCAATAACTATCTCGGTCTGGCAAACCATCCCCGATTGATAAAAGCAGCCACCGAGGCAATGCAGAAATTTGGTGTCGGGCCAGCCGCCGTACGTTCAATCGCTGGGACTTTGAGCCTGCATGTCGAGTTGGAAAAGCGCATGGCAGCCTTCAAACGAGTGGAAGCGGCAATTACATTTCAGTCCGGGTTTAGCGCCAATGGCGCTACCATCCCTGCCCTGGTAAGCAGGGAAGACGCAATTTTCTCAGATGAGCTCAACCATGCCTCCATAATTGACGGCTCCCGTCTATCGAGCGCAAAGATCTTCCGATTCAAGCACGCAAATGTAGAAGATTTCGAGCGGGTGGTTAAAGAAGCCCAAGGAAGTTATCGGCGTGGACTGATGATCACTGATGGCGTTTTCTCAATGGATGGCGATTATGCACCGCTGGACAAACTGATTGAGGTCTCAAAAAAATACGATCTGATGACCATGGTCGATGACGCCCATGGCGAGGGTGTCTTGGGGGAGGGCGGTCGCGGTATTGTGGATCACTTCAACCTTCACGGGCAGGTAGATGTAGAAGTTGGCACCTTCAGTAAGGCGTTCGGAGTGGTTGGTGGTGTGGTGGCTGGCAACGCCAGAATTATTGAGTGGCTGCGTCAGCGGGGACGCCCCTTTTTGTTCTCTTCCGCGGTGACCGTCCCCGACGTTGCCGCGTGTCTGGCTTCGGTGGATCTGCTGGAGGAATCTACCGAACTGGTAGACCGTCTTTGGGCAAACGCGCGATTTTTCCAGGAAGAGATGCGGAAAATGGGTTTTGACACCGGGCTGACCCAGACGCCAATCACACCTGTGATGTTGGGCGACGTACAGTTGGCGCGGGAATTTAGCCGCAAGTTGTTTGATGAGGGCATATTCGCGGGTGCGCTGGGTTTTCCAACCGTACCTCTGGGTAAGGCGCGCATACGTGTGATGGTTTCTGCTGCCCACAGTCAAAACCAGCTGGAGCAAGCACTGGAAGCGTTCGAACGGGTTGGCAAAAAATTGGGTAAGGGCGACTAATATACCAGTTTGTTGATTTTAGAGAAAAACCAAAACCCCTCTGCCTGTACTGCGTGGAAGAGGGGTTCGAGTTTAAATGGATCTGAAAGTTAAGCAAACAATGTCAGAAAAAGTCCAAAGAGGTAACCTGCCAAGGTGCTGAAAACGGCAACCAAAGAGACATACACGGCTGTTTTTTTCTTCCCCATCACACCGTTAAGTACCAGAATGGACTGCAACGAAAGCTCCGGGTCTGCCAGCAGGTAGGCCAACAGCGGTCCCCGTGCCATACCGAGGTCCAGGAACATTTTTGCGATGGGCACCTCGACAAGGGTGGGGAAGTACATAAACACGCCAAACAAAACACCCACCAGGTTTGCCCAAATGGTGTTTTGCCCTGCTATAGTGCGAACCCAGGTTTCGGGGATGATTACCTTAACGATGCCAGCAGCAAAAACGCCAACTATCAGCAGTGGGAAGATCTGTTTGACAAATTTCCAGGTCTCCCAAATCCAGCCGCTGAGTTCGTCCTTGCTGAAAGAACGGCTGGCGATAATGGCGATTGCTGTGAGAAGGACAAGCTCGCCAATGAGACGACCATTAATCCCGATAACCAAAGAGCCCGCTTCTTCCGATGGGGCGGCAATCAGGATGGTGAGCGCAATAAAAGCCAAAGCAGCGTAAGTCCATCCGGTAAAACCATCAAAGATCTTTTCGAATCCCTTCCACGAAGTAATGCCAATAACCACAAGCATCAGAATCAGGACAGCGCCTTGAAGTGTCAGATCCATGCCCGACAAAAAGGAGCCTACCCCGCCCGACCAACCTGAAGGTGCCTTGATGTGGGCGTACACGTTTGTAAAAATGTCGACCTGTAATGTGCCCACAATCAGCACAGAAACCAACAGAAGGAAAAGTACCCACACAGCAGGTTTAACTCTTACGGTTTCGTTAAAGAGACCGTTCGCTTCCATCTCGGTCTCGCGAACGCTCTCTTCCTTACGAAAGACCCAGGCCATGATCAGACCGATCACAATGCCAAACAAAATCGAGAGCACTAACCGAGCGATGGCAATATCCATGCCGATGGTAGCACCCGTGTAGGTTATCGCCAAGATGTTGACTGCCGGACCGACAAACAGAAAAGTAATTGCCGGCCCAAGCCCCGCGCCCCGCTTCCAGATACCCGCAAAGAGAGGCAATATCGTACAGGAACAAACCGCCAGGATAAATCCACCAAGCGCGGAAGCTGGATAACTGATCCATTTCGATGCCTTTGGCCCAAGATAACGCGTGATCGTCTCTTTAGGTATCATCGAGCTCATAAAACCGGCGATTACGAAGGCGGGCACAAGGCAGAGCAAAACATGCGCGGCCAAATAATCCAACAAACTCGACCAGCCGGATAAGAGTAAATTGCTGATATAAGAGATCGCTTCAGCCATTAATCATCTCTCTATCTACTCAGCCAATCGGTGATCTCAGCTTCTGAAGGGATGCGACCTGAAGATAACACCTTACCATCCACAACCAATCCGGGGGTGGAGAGAATCGGCCATTTGGTGATTTCCTGGAAGTCGGTCACTTTTTCGATTTCCGCTTCAAGGGAATTGTTTTCAATTACCTTCCGGACAATTTGTTCAAGCCTTTTGCAATTAGCGCAGCCGGAACCAAGAATTTTGATAGTCAGCATAAGATAGCTCCTTTAATTGGAATTATGGATTAATTTGGAGGCGCAATGAGGACAGCCGCAATTTACTTTCTGATTCTTTTTTTCTGGGCTGCCTGCGCCAGTAAGGGCTGCCGCCTCATCAAGTAGATTTGTGAGATCAGGATCGTTGAGCCTATAAAAGACATTCCAACCGTCCCGACGGTCCAAGACAAGACCAGCCTCCCGCAGCAGCGCCAACTGTTGAGAGATAGCGGATTGACGTAAACCCAAGTGGGCTTCGATGTGGCAAACGCAATGCTCCCCATCTCGCAGCAGCTCCAAAATGGCGAGACGGGCAGGATGACTGAAGAGTTTGAACAGTTGCACTCGCGGATCAGTTTTTTCAGTGGTGGTAATTGTTATGTTATTCATATTCAATATTCTGAATATGATTGTAATACTAATTGTCCGCATGTCAAGCCCGGAAATTTCCTGAGTGATACAATCCATAGGCAATTCAAAACATCTGGCGTATGCTGCATGGCAAGACCAGCTGTTGCAACTATGAGATCTTGACGCTGAATACCAGCCGGAGGGGTTAACCTCGGCCTTTTTTTATGTGGAGGAATGGGCATCATTATGTCTGTGTCACAACGAAACAAAGCCATAATTCAAGCGCTTTTCGTAACCCTGCTTTGGTCAGTTTCGTGGGTGTTAATTAAATTGACTATCAATGAAATCCCACCGCTGACATTTGCGGGCTTGCGCTACTCAATAGCATTCCTCTTTCTCTTGCCGGGGGTATTACTAAAGCGGCAATCGATCCGAAAGCTGACTAAAAAAGAGTGGGGGCAGTTGTTGCTGCTTGGCCTAGTCTATTACACCTTCACCCAAGGCGGGCAGTTCCTATCATTAAAATACCTGGATGCAATCACCCTCAGCCTCATGCTCAATTTTACTGCTCCGTTAGTGGCGATCATCGGTCTGGTGGTTTTGCAGGAGCCCATCACCAGGTTGCAGTGGGGCGGGCTGGGACTCTTTTTGTTCGGTGTGTTGATCTATTTCTATCCTCAAACCAGTGTGCCCAAAAGCATGTTCGGGCTGGCTCTGGCAACTTTTACGGTGCTCTCCAACGCCCTTGCCTCAGTGTTGGGGCGTGGAATCAACCGAGAGCGAAGCCTGGACCCTATCGTCGTAACCGGCATAAGCATGGGCTTCGGGGCGATCTTGTTACTGAGCAGTGGAATCAGCATCCAGGGCTTACCACCTTTAAGCGCTAAGTCGTGGTTGCTCCTGATAATACTGGCAGCCTTCAACACCGCTTTTGCCTTTTGGCTCTGGAACAAAAGCCTTCAGTTTCTGACAGCGATGGAATCCAGTATGATCAACAACACGATGTTGATTCAGATCAGCATCCTTGCCTGGCTTTTCCTGGGAGAGCGATTAACATGGACAGGCGTGATCGGGCTGGTCATTGCCAGTATCGGCACAGTCCTGGTCAACCTTAAACCCGCCATAAAGTAATTGCCTCTTAGGATAAATCAATTTCTGATGCGCTGTCTGCGCAGCCAGATCCAGAGCGGTTGTACCAGCCTGCGGAGCCAATACTTGGCAGTCAGAAGCGAGATTTTCTTGCCACCGTCTCGATAGTGCACGCGCAGCATTTCAGGCCAACAGCGATCATCCTCGGCAATCGATTTCGCGCCCTGGTGCAGGCGAAAAGCAGCCCATAACTGTGGCACATACAGAAGAGGCGCCTGGGCTGCCAGGCGTGTCCACAGGTCATAATCCATGGCAAAGTAAAAACTGTCATCAAGTGGACCAACTTTTTTCCATAGTTCCGCCCGGAAAAAGGCCGTTTGTTGAGGAATATGAACATAGCCACGACGAAGTTTTCTCAAATCAGTTTGAGCGGCCGGGAAATTGCCGATGACCTTGCCTTCCGCGTTGATCCAATGGCAATCGGCATAGACCATACCAATCTCAGGATGCTCTTCAAGCTGCTGCACAGCAGCGCTAACCGCGCCGGGATAGAGCACATCGTCCGAGTTCAACCAGGCGAAAATCTCACCGGTGGCGTGGGAGAAACCCTGGTTGATCGCGTCAGTCTGCCCCTGGTCCTTCCTGCTTTGCCAATATGCCAGGCGGTCAGCGTATTTCTGAATAATTTCCAGACTGCCATCACTGGAAGCACCATCGATCACGATATATTCGATGTTTGGGTAGTCCTGTTCCAGCACGGAGAGCATGGTCTCTTCCAGGAACCGCGCCTGATTAAAAGACGGGGTGATTACACTGACTTTGGGCAACGGCTTGGGGTTCATCTGCGTCCGCCTGTATATCGGTCTTTGCGACTTTGGTCGTACCAGGCACGTGAACGCAGCAGCCCAAGCGCGGCAAACCCCGCATAGGCCATGCGTCTGAGAGTTTTGCCATCTGGGAGCGGCTCATAACGCAGCATTTGACGGTAGGCT
This sequence comes from uncultured Anaerolineaceae bacterium, assembly GCA_964536465.1. GTDB lineage: Bacteria > Chloroflexota > Anaerolineae > Anaerolineales > Anaerolineaceae > Mesolinea. The sequence continues at coordinate 59,123 of CAZHXQ010000001.1, read as the reverse complement.
TTGAGTGCTGCCTTGAAATCTCCCGCTTCAACCAGATAGAAGCCGTTTAGTCGGTGGGCGCCGGCCCAGATTTTATTAAAGAGTTGGGAATTCAAGGGGTAAAAGCGTTCGTCTTCACATAGCCATTTGGCCAGACGGAAGGCTTCTGGCCCGAAATTGACCGCCTGGGCGGCGTTCTTAGCCTGCGAATGCAGGCGGGCTGCCGACCAAACCTTGCCAGGAATATATTGTGGTTCGGCTATGGCGGCCATCTTGAGCCATAGCTGCACATCCAGCAGGTAGTTGTAACTGAGGTCAAGGTAGCCGGCTTGTTCGAGAATTTCACGACGCATGAAAACACCCGGCTGACCAATGATTTTGAAGCTCATCAGGTCTTTCAACTTCCAATTGCCATAACGTATCAGGTTGAAGCCCTCTCCTAGTTCGTCGATGGACTCAACATCGCTGAAAACAAAACTGGCATCGGGGTGCTGACGGAAAGCTTCCACAGCATCAGAAACCGCGCCAGAATAGTAGAGGTCGTCCGAGTTCAACCAGCCGACAATTTCGCCCGTGGCTTTAGCAAAGCCCTTGTTGACACCATCCGCCTGACCGCGATCTTTTTCAGAAACCCAGCCCGCCAGCCCATGGGCATATTTCCCGATGATTTCAACACTACCATCGGTTGAACCGCCATCAATCACCCAGTACTCGATGTTGGGATAATCCTGTTCCAACACAGAAAGCATCGTCTGCTCAAGGAAGGCTGCCTGGTTATAGGAAGGCGTGATGATTGAAACCAAGGGTTGTGAGGTCATGATCAAATTATATATGAACTTTGAAATGGGGTTTCTGTTCTTTCGGGAATCTGGCGGGTAACCCAACGCCCCAGCAGCGCTGAGAGGGTTTTTAAGTAAACAAGCTGTCGTAATCAACTTTTTCGAAGATATCCAGTTTTCCGCCGATAGTAGCATCGACGATTTTTCGGCCGGCGTTTTCATAGGCTCGACGAGCCATGCGGTAGCCCAACTCTGAGGTCTCAAGGTCTGGTAATTGCCAGCGGAAGCCTTTGCCGAAATAAGAGGTTGAGAAGTGGTTTGGGTCATCCCCCTGAGACTGTATGGTGGTGTTGGGTTGACCCTTGGTGGCGAAACTGTGATCCACGCCGATCAAGATGACTTCATTAAAGCCCATGTGATAGGCCAGCTGCAGGCAAACATTGGTCACCGTTGCGCCTTCCCAGACTCTGCCGGTTACATCTGTTGAAAATTTTGGAGAGGTGTAGGTGGTGTAAATAAAGTGTGTCCAGTGGTCCATTGTCAACCACTTACGCGCGCGCCAGGAGAAAAATTTTGGCATTTGCAGATTGTTGAATTCCGCCACCGACTGTTCAACTACCAGGTCATTGACACAGACCAGGATATCCGGACAAAAACCTAACTCATCCGCGGCTAAAAAGATGCGGTTCATGCCGATACAAAACTCATCCTCAAGCCTGGATAAATCCGTATTTTTTAGTGAAGGCCCATTACCAACCACAAAGCAGCGTTCACCCTCGTGGCTATCTTTAAGAGCTGTCAGGCGGCGTTTTGATTCTCTTCGCCAAGGGTGCAGATATGCTGCAGGCAGCTCGGGCAGACGGCGTAAGCCGTCATAGCCACGTCGGGCCAGATTCATGAAACGATCCTGTAGAGACCTATCCATTTAAAAAACTCACTCCGTGCTCAACCTGCAGGTGGCTCCGCCGTCCACAAGCAAGCCCTGCCCGGTGATAAAACTGGACCGAGAATTGTCGGCCAGGAAGCAGATCACCGAGGCAATTTCCCTGGGTTGCGCGACGCGACCGTTGACGGTTTTGGCAGCCAGGGCCGCCAGCTGTTCTTCCTCAGTCGATTCATTTTGGCGACCGCGGTGAAAACCCGCCCGCAGCATCGGAGTGTCCACTGCGCCAGGCAAGACAGCGTTGACGCGAATGTTATCCGGTGCAAATTCGATTGCCATGGCTCGGGTCAGAGCCAGCAGACCACCTTTGCTGGCAGCGTAAGCGGCAATGTTGGCTGACGTAGCTACCGCGTGAACTGAAGAAACATTAACGATAGCGCCCCCGCCATCGGCTTTGAGCATGGGGTAAGCCAACTTGACACCCAGGAAGACCGAACGCAAATTCGAGTCCATGACCGCGTCCCATTCCTCCAGGCTGGTCTCAAGGAGCGGCTTTGTGACCTGGTAAGCGGCATTGTTAACCAGCACTCGCAGGGTCTCAGAGAAACCTCTGGCTTTCTCATAGACTTTTTCAAGGTTTTCGGGCGAGGCAATGTCAGCCTGGATGTAGAGACCGTCTTCAGGGAATGCGCCGAAGCAGGGCTGACGATCGACCCCTATCACCCTGAAACCAAGTTGGGCAAAACAGGCGGTCGTTGCCTGCCCAACACCACCTGCTGCGCCAGTAATTAGAACCGTTCTCATTTTCTCAGGCATAATATTCCTCACTTCGTAGTTCTACCGCTTACACAGATATCAGTTAAGACATCTAAGAGGTTTTTTCCATTGCCTTTAAACTATTGACATCTCCTACAGGGATGTCCAGGCCAATCAGCAGGTTGCGGATTGAATTCCAATGAATCCGCTCCCAAAAGAAAGGGCTGCTGTTGGTATTGTGAGGTGACAGCAGCACATTGCTCATCTCTTTCAATGGGCTGTCAGCAGGAAGAGGCTCTTTTTCAAAGACATCCAGCGCGGCACCCCGCAGACGCCCTTCCTGGAGGGCCTGCACCAAGGCCTCCTGGTGGACAACCGGACCGCGACAGGTGTTAATCAGCACAGCCGAGGGTTTCACGTGTTTGAGCGTCTCTTCGTTTATCAGATGATAAGAGCTGGGATTCAAGGAGGTATTCAGGCTGATGTAATCTGAACGTTCAAGCAGATCTTGCAGGTCGGTCATCTCTATTTTTTGTTCAATGATGAAATCTGGTTCAATTTCAACAATGTCGTTACCCAAAATGTTCATGCCAAACGAGCGGGCCCGGCGAATGACAGCCTTGCCAATATTGCCAACGCCGATCACACCCAGGGTCGATTCCAGCAAAGTATGACCTGAGATCTTTTTCCATTCACCTGCCTTCATTGCCGTGTCCATCCAAGGTATGTTGCGAGCAAAGCAGAGCATACTTCCGATAACGCTTTCAGAAACAGGCACCGTGAAGGCGTTTGGTGTGCGGAAAATTTTGACGGCATACTTTTCGGCGGCTTCCTGGTCCATCGCATCAATGCCGGTGCCCCATTTAGACAAAACTTTGAGTTGGGGCGAGCAGGCGGCGATAACTTCCGCCGTATAGCGGTCATCGCCACAAATAGTTCCTTCAAACTGACCTGCGTATCGCATGATTTCCTCAACTTCCAGCCTCTCATTTACTTCTGGAATGATCACGTTCAGACCAAAAGCCTCAAGAATGGGGGTGAAGCGGTGCATAGAGGGTTGGATGTAAGGGGCAGTGATTAATACGGTTTTCATATTACCTCGTAGATTTTTGTCTTTCCATCAAAATTTCAGCGATAACAAAATCGAGTTCTTCATCGATATCTGTAGACTCATGAGCATCCATCTCGAACATAAATGGGCGTTCGCCGATGCGGTTACGATGAGTAAGCAGCGTCTCTCTTGTGAAAAGATACAAACAAGAGTTCTCTTCATAGATTGGTGGTAGATCTTGCGTACGCAGCAGGACGGCCGGATTGTGATTGATGGCTCTGCCAAGTTGATCCCAGAGGCGTGTCTGCAGGCGTGTAACGCTGAATAGGCTGTCATATTCAGGGTATAGATTTCGAAGTTGAATAATAGCTCTGGAAACCGTTTCAGCCTTCAGCAGCGGATTGGTTGAATGGGTCTGCAGATAGAGGTCGGCTGGCACCTTGGCGGTATCGTATAGCAGAATCTCGTTTGTGGGGGTAGTATCAGGGCGTAATTCTTCCGGCCGCAGCAATACCTTTACCTGGGGGTAATCCCTGGCTAAGCCGTCGATGATCGTGGGCGAATCGGTATCGACCACCACCTCAGCGATCTCGGGGCAGTTGAGCAGCGTCTTGATGATATGAGCATAAAGTGGCTTTCCACACATCGACCGATAGTTCTTTCCGGGCACGCGCTTGGAATCATGACGCATCGGTACCAGCGCTACAATTCTCTCCAGTTTCATTCTCGACCCTCCTTGAGCATAAAGTCTCCATGGCGCAAAAGGCCATCGCTGATGGTCGCCATGGTGGCAGAGTGCGCTGGCAAGAGGCTTCGCCAATCAAAATTTTTCAGCTTCACATACCCCGCCCACACGCCATCTGGCTCAAGGTAATCCTCAAAACCTAATGAGGAGTGATAGAGCTGCCAATAGAGGAAGCGCCGTGCATTCAATTTAAAGTGCGCAGGGACTTCCACTACACCGGTGTGGAGCAATTCTTCCAGCTTTGCAAAGTAGGCTGGCTTGTCTTGAGGAAACCAGACCACCCCTGAGGAGCTGTAGCGGGCTTTACCAGCAGAGAGCACACCTGCCCCCAGGATGGATGCCTCCATACCGATGGTGGAATTGTAGATCAGAACAAATTTCGCCATCCGAATCAGATCATAGGAGTTGATAAACTCCTGGGGAGGTACAAAGCGCAGGTTCGCAATCATGCCGATTTGACGGTCCTTAGCCCATTGCGCTACAGACTCTTCGCTGGCCTTTCCGGCTCGAGCTTCATCGGGGTGGGCGCGGATAACAAAAAGTGTATCCGGATGTTTTTTAACAATCTCTAATACCTCATCCAACCAGCTAAACATATCATCAAAAATGACATTGGCATGGGGTTGGCTGGTATCAAAAATTACGTTTGTAAAAAGCGGAACCATCTGTTTGAAGCGCCCGGCAAACTCGAGGAATTCTGGGCTGAGCTGGCTCATTTCAGGCCAGAACTGCACACCCGCCATATGAAAGTCACCTTTAAACCGTGCGCTCAGGTAAGCGTCCAGTTTTCGATTTTGGCTTTGGTTGAGTTGAAATCCCCCCGGAATGTCCAGGTCATAGGCAGTGGCGTCTCCATCTGTGAAGTAAGCGCTCAGCGGCTGCATGCCAACCTCGTGGCTGACGACGCGAATACCCCGTTGGAGGGCGATCCACCTGGCAGTGGCTTCCGGATACTGCATCCCATTGAAGACCACCACAGCCTGTGGCTGGCTCTGGTTAAGCAGCAGTTCAAATTGACCTGCCAGCGACCAGGCCGACTTCAGGTAGTTTTTATACAACTTTAAGGTGTACGGTTCTTCCGTCAAGTGGTGCCGTCGCAAGATCCAACGAATCGATGGCAAAACCAATTTCCCCAGGGGCAGCCCCTGATAGTCAAATGACATCAACTCATCCAGAGACAGACCCGCAAGTTTCGCCGCCAGGTCATGATCCTCTCGGAAATCAAAATATCTGACCTGGCTGTCCGAAAAGATTGCTTCTGACTGCCTCAGGCATTCAGCACAAGGCGGGGCAGCATCAGGGTCTGTCCGGTTTGTGCCCAGGACACAAGGTCTCAAACCAGCCCTACAAACGAAATGAATAATGGGTACACCCTGCAGGCTCAATGACCATGCGCTCAGGATGGCAAAGCCGGCGTTCAGGCTCAACCCACTAAGTCGCGTTGAGGCATCAAAAAAAATAATGGGCTTCTGATCGCTTGCCGGTGTATTCTCGAGCACCTGGCGCGCCATGGTTCGCAGGACCGCGTCATTTTTTCGCTGAACTGCTTTCCGCATTAGCCGGTTAGCTGCGCGCCGAAGCAAACTGGTTGGATTCATCTTACTGGCTGATCCGTCGTAGCTTTTTGAGAGAAGATTTTTCGCTGTCGTAGACCTTCTTTATTCCATCACCAAGTGACTTTTCAGTCACACGTATGTATTTGACCAGCGTGGAAATACCTTGTGGTTCCACTGACGCGCTTTGATCGGACCCCCACATAGCCCTGTCGAGAGTGATATGACGCTCTACCAGGCAGGCTCCCAACGCTGAGGCAATTACGGTTGGAACCAACCCAACCTCATGCCCGGAATAACCTATGGGACAGTTGAACGTGTCACACAGGGTTTGAATCATGCGCAGATTCAATTCTTCAGGGGGGCAGGGATAGGAACTGGTAGTATGGCATAAAACTATGTTGTCTTCCCCCAGGATGCCCACCGCTTCTTTGATCTGCTCCATGGTGGACATGCCAGTTGAAACAATCAGGGGTTTTCCCGTGTCGCGGTGAGCTCGCAGTAATTCTCGGTCAGTCAACAGCGCCGAAGGGATTTTGTGAACAGGTGGGTTGAATTTTTCCATAAACTCAAGTGAGGGAATATCCCATGAAGAGGCAAACCAATCGAGATCCAACTCTTTGGCATAACGATTAATCTCGGTATAGTCAGCCTCGTCAAATTCAACCTTATAGCGGTAGTCAAGGTAACTGATATAACCCCAGGGGGTATCACGCATCTGTGACTGTTGTTCCGGGGGGACGCAGATTTCAGGCGTCCGTTTTTGGAATTTGACCGCATCGATGCCAGCCTTCTTTGCGGCCAGCATCAGGCTTTTCGCCACTTCAAGTTCGCCATTATGGTTGATGCCAATCTCTCCAACGATATAAATCGGATAGCCGTTGCCTATGACTCGTTCGCCAATTTTGATAGTATTTCTCATAAATTCCTCTACTGAGCTAAGTAGCTGCCAATCAGGTGCATGTCGCATTGCTCTGTGCACTTGATTCCAGGTTTTAGGTTGAAATGGTCATTGCGGAAGTTTTGGTAGGCTTTTCCATTCCAAATATCATAAAGGCTTTGCGTCCGGGTATCACCCAGGATAATTTCATTGTTGAAATCTTCGACGCATTCAGCACATTCCCCATTCGATTTGACGGTCATGGAAGACCATGGGAACTGGCAAAATTCCTGCCAGTGAATGGATTCTGTGGTCTGCCGGTTGTCTTCGTACCAGGTTTGGTCCTGACTCTTGAGGTAAACATAGACGTCAAGCCCCTCAAAGGCTTCAACCAACTTCTGATATTCTTCCTGCTGCCAGGGCTTATTGAGGTTGATCATAGTGATCACGATCGTGGTTTTGTAATTTCTTTGGGCTTTCAGTTCGAGCAGACTCAAGATGTTGCGGTAGGCTTCAGTAAAATTAGAGGCTTCACCACGCACACTTTTGTGACGAAGGTCATCCACGCTTTCGATGGAATACTTTACATATCCCAGGCCATTTTCAAAGGTTTCAATCGTGCGGGCCATATTGATGTTAGCAGGATTACATGAGAAGTAAGACTCAAGACCGCGTTCAGTCATCCACCTGACATAGGTAGGGATATTCTTATCCAAAAGCGGGTCGCCATAACCATGGAGCACAATCACTCTGGGGATGATGTAAAGGAAGAAATGGTTTTCGCTCATACCATTCCTGGGCACACCGTAATAGCCTTCAGCAAAATCCTCCCAGCGAGCCAATTGTTCCGGGCTGAAGGGAGAAAGCTGATCAATGACGCTTTTGAAAAGCTCTGGCGCCATGGTTTCAACGGGCCTGGTCATCATGGTAGTACGGGGGCACATCTCACAGCGCATATTACAGGCATTGGTAGTTTCTATGTTGTAAACCACAGGATAAGGGCTGCGATAACTTTCAATCAACCCTTCAAGTTCTAACCGTGAGAAGTTTTCACCTGCACTGAGTCGTTTTTTTAGATCGCCTACTTTTTTATAAAATTCGATATCGATCATCTTTGTTTAGTTTCCTTTGTGCATTTATTTAATGACTTTTCTTTGTTCTTCCAAGATTTTTTCAACCAGTTCACGAATCGCCCCTCTACCTCCAGGGTGTTTCAGGACGATATCTGCCTGCCTGATCACCTGAGGGTGGGCATCAGCCGGACAGGCAAAGTATCCCACAAAAGGTAAAACTGCCAGATCATTCAAGTCGTTGCCGATATAGATGATTTTAGCAGGGTCCAGATTTCTTTCTTTTATCAAGGCTTGCAGCGCCAGGTCTTTATTATTAACCGATTGAAAAACCTCTATATCAAGCTTGCGCGCGCGGGCACTCACCACTGGGTTAACTTCCCTTGAGAGGATCAGTGGGTGGGTAGCGGTTGATTCTTTAAGCAAATCGATGCCAAACCCATCAGAACGACTGCAGCAAACGCTTTCACGTCCGTCCTGGTCTACGTATACCAAATCATCGCTGAGCACACCGTCAAAATCCATAATCAGGTGGCTTACTTCGCTGGGAAATTGACGGCGACTTTTGAGTGGGTCGACCGCCTTGATGCGCGGGTCGCTGATTAACCTTGCTGAGGTCAAAAAATCATCTGGCGTGTCAATATCCACGGTATACAAAGGGTCGATCATCAAAGGCAATATCAAATCACCCGTCAGACTGTGCTTGGTTAATATGGTAGTTGAACGGATCGCGTCAATGTGCCCGGTTTGCCAATAGGTCTGCGGGAGCGCTTGCCTGGGCGCGTTGTAGGGCTCACGAAGCCCGGCAACCTCTAACAGGGGCTCCAGCTGGCCCTCGCGATTAATCCGCCACATCTTGAAGGGGTTTTGACCCGAGGGGACCACCCCGCGTACGCAGTCCGCTTCAGGGTGAGCAATGAGTTTTATGATAGCTTCATCCAGTAGCCCTACCGGTCTAATAGGTGAAGTGGGTCGTAATTGGATTACGATTTCGGGCAAATAACCCTGGTTCTTTTGCAGCCATTGCAGGGCATGCTCAAAGACAGGTAGGTCCGTGGTGTCATCCTGAGCAAATTGGTCCGGTCGCATAAAAGGCACTTCCGCGCCCCAGGCACGCGCCACTTTGGCGATCTCGTGGTCGTCGGTCGAAACAATAACGCGGGTGACCAGTTCGGACTGCAAAGCCGCGGCGATGCTGTAGACGATCAGCGGTGCCCCGGCAAAATCTCGCAGGTTTTTGCGCGGGATGCCCTTGGAACCACCGCGGGCGGGTATCAGGGCTAACACTTCCGGGCGATCTACCATGCCGTCCATCCTCCATCAACTACCAGGTTACTGCCAGTCATGTAGGAACTGGCCTCACTGCATAAAAACAGCATTGCGGCGTTCATTTCATCCAGATCGGCCATGCGTCCCAGCACGGTACGGGCACTGTATTGGTCAGTAAAAACCTGGTCGTGATTGTTGTATACACCACCAGGAGTGAGAGCGTTGACACGGATGTTTTTTCCGGCATAGTAAGCCGCCAGATAACGGGTGAAGCCGAGTACGCCAGCTTTGGTGACCGAATAAAACACTGGCTTAAATTGTCTGGAATTATCAGCTTGCTCATAGAGACGTTGGTCCGGGCCCACCAGGCCATAAATCGAAGAAATGTTCACAATCACACCCTGTCCTTGTACGAGCATGGGAATGACCGCTGCCTGGGAAGCCAGAAACATGCCGGTCAGATTTACATTCAGTGCCTTACGCCAGGATTCTAACGAGTAGGTCTCAAAAGCGTTTGCTTCCTGGTCGCTAAGATTGGCAGGATCAAATTTTGGATCCAACGCGGCACTGTTGACCAACACATCCAAGCGGCCATAAGTGGTCAGCGCATGTTGAACCATGGCTTTGGTTGAGAATGGGTCGGTCACGTCAACCTTAACTGCCACTGAGCTGAGACCCAGATGCTTTAATTCAACGGAATTTTGCGCGGCAATATCCTCATTGAGGTCTGCCAACACCACGTTTGCTCCGGCTTGTGCCAGCGCCAGGCTGAATTGCCTGCCCAGCAGACCAGCCGCACCCGTCACGAGAGCGGTTTTTCCGGTCAGGTCAAACTTCTTAAATATCGATTCTGTCATTTTCTTTTTCTGCCTGTTGATGGATTGGATTTTACCATCAGGCGGTTTTTAAGAGGGCAGCCTTACTGAGCAGCTGCTCTGCGAAGAACTTTGGCGCGCCACTTCAACGATCTTCTGCACGCGCTTACCATCAGCTAACGTACAGTGGTCAATGCGCTCTCCCCGGCAAAGCTGGACGAAATCTTCCATCTCAGCCAGGAACATATCGTTGCGTTTGAAACCCTCGGGGGGACAAAGTGTATCAACGACTTTCTCGCCTATTTCCACATTTTCAATCACCACACAGCCCGAACCATTGTCCCAACGGATGCGACCTCGCTCAAATATGATCTCCAGTGTATGGGAAGGAGGGCGCTGGTAATAATCCAGATGGACGGTGGCCATTGAGCCCGAGTGGAATTTAAGGAGCAATTCCACGTTATCTTCAACATCGAGTTCCAGTTGACTGAGGTTATCCAGGCTGGCAGACAGCGCGCGCACCTCTCCCATCATCCAGCGCAGATAATCAATTGGATGGGAAAGCGTATTGAGAGCGCCGCCACCCAGGTCGGCTCTGGCCGCGTAGGAATGGCGGTAGTCTTCCCAGGGGTGCCAGCCGGGTAAGTATTCTCCCCAATGAGCATGCGCCTTAAACGGCTTGCCCAGCTGGTCAGACTCGATTAACGCTTTTATCTGTCGTAAAACTGGATGATAGCGCAAATGAAAGCCGATTAAAGCGGGCTTGCCTGCTTCGTCAAGAGCCTCCTGCAATTCGCGAATACCGAGCAGGCTGTCTGAGACGGGCTTTTCAATCAGCAGAGCCGCGCCTGCTTTAGCCGCGGCAGTCGCAACTTCCAAATGCAAAGCGGTAGGATTCGAGACGATCACTCCATCTGGTTTTTCTGCCAGAGCCTCATCCAAATCCGTGTATGTGGGGTAACCCACCAGATCCGTGTCTGGAAGAGTAGCCTGATGGGTGCGGTAGAGCAGCAGGTCAGTCTGCCCAAGCGCTTTCAGATTGCGCAGGTGTCTGCGCCCAATCGAACCTAAACCAGCGATCAGAAATTTCATTCACTCCTCCTGTTTTGGTGCAAACCACGATAGAGCCAGTTCAGCAAACGTTGGGCCACTTTTTGGATCAGTTCGTTATTCCAAAGACCAGCTGATTTTTCAGGTGCATTTTCAGCCAGAGCAGCATGGGTGCTGATGCCATCGCCGGCAGCCAGGGCTTTTACTTCATCGTCAATCGCGTTGCCCAGCAGGCGCATGGTCTGTTCATACGTGGTCAGGCGCAGGTAACCTTTGGCGTCTATGCGATCGTCCATCTCCACCATTCGGCCCATCATCTGGTTGCTCCATCCCTCATCCAACATCTCGGGGAGAACCTCCAGCAAGATCTTCTTGGGTGTCAGAACCTGAAAATGATGAGCGGACACCCAGGCTTTAACACCCTGGTAATCGACAATGATATCGTCCACACCCTGCACTTCTCCCTGATAGCGCTCCTGGGTGCGGCCGGAATTGTTCATGTATTCTTCCTCCCACTTTCGCGGAATCAAATTGCCTCTCTGGACCAGGCCGGGGTGTTCTTTTTCATATTTTGCAACCCATGCGAGCGTACTTTCAGAGCTCATCACAACACGCTGTTTGATATAAAAGCCAGTGATTGCCCCGACACCAGGATAGGTGTCGAGAATTTCCAAGTGCTTCGGCAGCCAGCCTGACATGTGATAAACGTCATCGTCACTGTAGGCGATCAGCTCACCCTGGGCGAGATTGGTAATGCGCCAGAGCGCGTTCAACTTGCCAATATTTTGACCAGATAGGACCAGCGTGTCGATGCTGCCTGCCTGATTCAGATCACGTAGGTAATCGGTCATGGCATCGCAGGAACCATTGTCAAAAACCAATAATTCAAAAGGTTCGGGGGTGTTTTTAAGGATGCTGTCAATCGTCAGCTTGGTGACATCCAGTCGATGTTGAAAGTAACCAGAACGGTGGGGCTCGTAGACTAAAACAGCTACAGTCACACGCGGCGGGGTGAACTCAAGTTGTTGTCCTCGGGAAGGGTTGGTACCTAAACGGGCCATCAGCTCCCTCTCAATCCAGATTCTGCCAGTTTGCTGTCCATCTCGGCTTGTTTTACCTTTTCAATTTTCGCCTTGCGGGGGTGCAGGAGACTGAAGAGTGTCTGGGTCAGTGCGTAATTACCAAATTTTAGCAAGGGAGCGTTTTGAAATTCACGCCAAAAGCGAGTCCAGGTCAGTGGTATCCTCTCGAGTTTTCCATCGACCAGACGATGCGAAGAATCGTCTAACAGAAAAGTTGTTCTTCTTCCACCGGCGAGCCGGATGTTTTCGCCGGTTTCAGGCAGCCGGTAGTGAGGCTTTCCGTCTGGTAGATGCCTGTAGTCGTGCTCCTGATGGAGGATATCCAGGTCCGCGCTGCAATCAATTGCCAACCAACCCTGCCTCCGTGCCTGATAGATCATCCAGTTATCCCAACCAGCCCGGCCCACGCTGAAATTCGGGACCTGCCGGAAACAAGAGCGGGGATATATAAAATAATCACTGCCAGTGCGCTTGTGAAGCTGCCCCTCATTGCGCATGCGCTGCTTGAGCGAAGGAATCCAATCACCTTTGAAAGTAAGCGCTTCAAGCACCTCCAAATCCCAGCGCTGACCGATTAGGAGAAATTGGTCAGCCTGACTGCCCGCAGCTCGGATCACATCAAGAATTTCGGGGAATAGAATAATGTCAGCGTTGACATAAGCCAAGAAGGGGCTTTCGTTTTCCTCCCGTCCGAACTCGAAAATAGAACTGATCAGAGGCGTGCCAAGTTGGTTCAAGCGAACATCGGGTTGATGAGAGAAACCATATTCTTTGGCGGCCTCACCAATTCCTTCTTCATTGCCAACCACAACCACGCTGACCGAGTCTCCCAAAGCCTGCCAGGAACCAAAAGCATTGTGTTGAATCAGGCTGATATGAGGGTCAGTGAAAGCCTTGGGAGCAGTGAAAAGTGTCAGAGAGGGGGTCACAATTTACCCTCCACAGGCAGCCATGCGCTGCCCGGATTGAGCCGGGTCAGAATTTTTCGTTTGAGCATAGCCAGGCGTCTTTTCAACCTGACGCCCTTTTCCGGCCTGGGTGATCTTCTGTCGATTTCCGCAGCGGGTCTGGCAAGAAGGGTCAGATAAAGCGGCAAAATTTCCGAGCGCGGCATGCCGTGCTTGCGGAAAGCGACCGGTTCGAAACCCGCCTGCCGGAGCATTTCGAGCAGCGTGTGCTCAGTAAAGCAGGAGAGATGCGCCAGCTCGTAACAATCATGCCCATAGAAATTGGGCACTTCTAATAAAAGCAGTCCCTCTTGGTTGAGCAGCTCTTTCCGAATCTGCTCCAATACCTGCCGGGGATTTTCAAGATGTTCCAGAACGTGCATGAGCGTGACCAGTTCAAAGCGCTTTGGGTGGGAAGCAATCAACGTGTCGATGGAGTTATACATGCAGAGCCCTTTGGTTTCTGCCATTGCGCGGTAAGCATCGCCAGGTTCCACGCCGACAACATTTGCATCAAATCGCCTCGCGAAAGTTTCCAGAAGTAAACCGGAGGAGGCGCCAATGTCGAGAACATTCTCGAATTTTTCCACACTGAGACTTTTCAGCCATTCGACCTGGTTGTTGGCGCGCTGGGTTTGCTGGAAAAGATCTTTTTTAGTTGGCTGTTCGCTGGCCTGATAGATCCTTCGGTAGGTCTGCTGATAGAAATCGGGACTGGCCACCTGGCTGGTTTGTGGGTTTTGGAAAACGAAACCGCAATCCTGACAGATGAGATACTCAAGAGAGTAGCCAAACGATTCGACCCGCTCAAAGTCTTTGATTCTATCGCTGCCGCATAACGGGCAAGAGATAACAGGCGCTTCGTTGCGCATAGGTTGATTCTGTGTTGCTTGAAGTGGATCCTCGTCCTTTTGTTTGCTGGCTGGTTTAGCCCTCTGGTCGGTTTCATAGAGGTCTTTATGGTGGACCAGGGCAACTTGCTGCTGCCACTCGGGATGGCGTTCGTTTTCTGCCAGCAGTTCTTCCAGGCTAAAATCGTTCCGACCTTCAAAAGCAGCATAAATCAGATTTGCCAGGTGCAGATCTTCTGCGGTGTCTACTGTGAAACGCAGGTTCCCGTGGGCGGGCTCCAGGTCAACAACCTGTACTTTGAAACGCCCCTCAGTATCATAAAGATAGGGCATAACGTGTTCGCGCTGGTAGGGCTGCTCTGCCTCTCGCCAGGCTGTTTCCAAGGCTTTCATTGAGCAGACCTCTGTATCCATACCAATCGGTGTGGTGCGTTCAAATGGCGGAGGGAGGCGGTTAGCAGCGAAATCAGCTCCGCTGGAAAGATAAGCCTGCACAACCCGATCGATCTCTTCGGGCGCGATCATAGGGCAGTCGGCTGTGATGCGCACAATCACATCTGCCTGCGCTTGCCGGGCTGCCTGATAAAAGCGGTCCAGTACGTCAAATTGATCTCCTCGATAGCAAGGAATGTCGGCGTCTTGGCAATACTGCACAAGTGGATCGTCAGTTAAATCGCTAGTCGTGGCAACCATGATTTCATCAATTAGCCTGGCCTGGCGCACCCGCGCGAACACTCGCGCGAGCATCGGCTCGCCTGCCACCTCCAAGAGAACCTTCCCTGGCAGGCGGCTCGACCCTAACCTGGCTTGGATGATTGCAACTTTTTTCAAGCTTTACCTTATCATTACTCCGCTATCGGGTCAATTTGCATAGAGCCGATGCTGGTGTTGTAGTCGGTCAAAGAAACAGCCATATTCGCGGGGGTAGTTATGAAGACACTGATCCACAGGCGGTGCTGCTCTTTAAAGAGGTAGGCGGCAAAGGCATTGCTGTCTTTGGAATAGGTGAAGCGGGTCACATCGCGTCCGTTTAGGGTCAGTGAATCCCGGTCCACTTCGGTCTGATTCCGTCCCAGCACCTGCTCCAGCCCCAGCGTAATGATACCCACCGGAAGTGCCGCCAGTGATTTATTCTTAATGACGATCAAACGGGTCGGATAGACCGCTGGCGTATCACCATCGAAACCATACCAGGCGACATTCCCTTCAATTTCCCTTATCAGGTCACGCGCAAAACCTTCACTGTCGCCAACCAGATTGGTGAGCGTTTCAATGATATTAGGGAGCTGTGTTTTGATGTCTTCTGCAATGTAACTGGGTGGCAGCATGATCTGCATACCTTGGCCATAGTAGAGCTGCATGCTCGTATCCGGAGTCGGGGTGGGCATAGGGGTGGCGGTCTTTTTGCCAACCGGGAAATTACAGGCTGTCACAACCAGTAACAGCACACCAAAAATCAAAATTAATTTTTTGTTCATTTTATTTTCCTTCATTGGGCAGCAATTGTCGGTAACAGTCCAACAAAATTTGCCGGTTTTTTTGCCAGTCGGCTTTGCTTTCAGCAGTTGCCCTGGCGCGTTCTGCCATTTCTAAGTTTGGATGGCAGTTCAGAATGGTCTCCCTGAGAGCGTTAATATTATTGTCAGGGAAAATCCAGCCGTTTTCATTATGGTACACCCATTCGAGGTTAGCCGGTATGTCCGAGGCGATTGTGGGTAACCCGCAAGCCAGGGCTTCCATCAGCGAGACGGAAGAACCGTCCACATGACTGGGAGTGACATACACATCGGCAGCGCCATAAAACTTGACCAGTTCCTGGTTTGGAACCCGACCGCCGATAAAAACTTTGTCTTTGAAACTCTCATCCTCTAACACTCGCAAGTATTCGTCATGCAGGCTGCCATCGCCCAGTAATATCAGACGCAAGTTCTGCTTTTCAGCTGCCGCTTTTTCAAAAGCAGCCAGGAGCGTGCCGACCCCGTAGTTGGGTTCCCAACTGCGCAGGCACAACAGGACCAAATTATCCTCCCAACCCATTTTTTGCCGCCAGGCGAGACCGCTCTTGCGCGCGTTGGCAGGAGAGAAGTGCTGCAAGTTGACACCCCAGGGGAATATGCAGATATCTTCACGGGGAAAACCAAGACCGGCGGCTGCCTCTGCAGAGCAGTAGGCGTCGGTTATCAAACCTTTGGAACGCTGCAGGGCAAATCGGGTGCGGTGTTCGGTCAGCTTATCGACCCGCACATCTTTCATCAAATCGAACCCCCAACTCATCGAGAGAAGATTGGCAAAGCCTGTCTTAGCAGCCAAAAAGGCCAGGTCGTGCAACGGGCCGGCGTGAATCAGATCGGGTTGGACCTCTCGAATGGCCTGCTCTAACTTTCTCTGGGCGAAAGGCAAATTCCAGGCTTGCAAACCTCCGCCAATCCCCTGCCAATCTAAAGTTGTCACTCCTTCAGGGGTAGGGTAATCACCCGAAAGTAAGCGCCAGACAAAAGCCTCAAACTCACTTTCAGCCAGCGTCTGCATGAAACGCTGATCATGAACAGAATCTGAACGGGTCAAGTACATTATTCGCATAGGTTAATCGCCTAACTGCGTCCAGCGCAGTTCCTGCCCACGCGTGATATCTCTGAGCGCTTTAAGACCAACCACCCTGTCGACTTCGTGGGGCTCAATCGCACCGGGGGTGGCCGGGCGCAGCACAGCAATCATCTCACGGGTCAGCCTCTCACCGGTTTGTATGTCCCGTCCAGCCCTCAGGCAGCGGCGTTGCACAACCACAGTTTCTTTTTCATTGTCAGTTACAAATTTATTGCCAGAACCAAGTGCGCGTTCCAGTTGGCGGGTGTTACGCACCATTTCTGCCCAGCTTTGCGGGTTCATGGCAAAGGCATGGTCCGGCCCCTCGCGATCGTTATCGTCAGTGAAATGTTTTTCTATTACACGGGCACCCAGGGCGACCGCACCCAGCACGGTAGCATGACCGTGAGTATGGTCGCTGAGGCCTAAAATCAGCTCCGGCCAGATCTGATGGTAGGTTTTGAGCACATTCAGATGGATGTTGTCGAAGTTACCATCAGCAGCTGTGTAATTGGTATTGCACTGCATTAAAATCAATTTTGGGTTAACCGCCAGGATGGCTTCTACTGCTCGCTGGACTTCGCCAATATGGGAAGCGCCTGTTGCCAGCAGTACCGGTTTGCCTTTTTCGGCCATGCGCAGGCAATTTTCCATCCAGGTGATATCGCCTGAGCCGATTTTATAAGCGGGCACGTAGGAGTCGAGCATATCTGTGGCTTCAAAGTCATAGGGGGAAGAGAAATAGTCAATCCCAGCCTGGTCGCACTCCCGCTTGAGGATCGGCGTCCAGTTAAAGGGTATAGAGGCGTCATCATAGACTTGGGTCACGCTCTTTTTCCAATTAGCCTGGTGAGAGACCTGGGCATTCATGTGATTGAAGCCGTAATCGGAAACAATCTCTGCCCCGCGGAAGTTTTGGAACTTAGCGGCATTGGCTCCTGCTTGAGCGGCCAGGTGGATAAGATGCAGTGCGCGTTCCAGGCTGCCGTCATGATTGGCGGCGATATCCGCGATAAAGTATGTAGGATGTTTGTCACCGATCAGGTGCTTGCCAATTTTGAGTTCCATATTTTCTCCTATTATGCCAAAAAAGCTGCCAGGCGTTTGCGCAGACCGTGCTGACAGTCTGCAAACATTCGCTCCAGTCCCTCGACCACACCCGGAATTTCATGGCCAAGCGCTGTACAGAGTTTAGCGCTGCTTGCACTGAGATTGAGCGAACGGGGGATATTCAAGTTGCCCTGGGCGGTTTTTACTGCTGTGATCAGGTTTTGATCTAAACCGAAGCGATCCGCCATGGCCATGCCAAAATCATATTTGCTCAAACTCTCTCTGGAAAAGAAATGGTAGGTTCCCCGCAGATTTTTCGAGAGGGCTTCCAGGAGCAGTTCGGCCAAATCTCGCGCGTAGAGGGGGCTGAAGATCGAGTCAGTGAAGCCCTTGACCTGCTTGCCCTGGCTGAGATTATTAAAAAAGAACTCCGCCAGGCTGCGCTTGCCGCTGAGCGACCAACCATAAAAAACGACCCTGGCCACCAGCGCCTCCGGATATTCATTCCGAACAGCCTGTTCTCCAGCCAGTTTTGATTGCGCGTAGGTGTTTTGTGGGTTCGGCGGGTCTTCTTCGTTGTAGTTACCCTTACTGCCGTCAAAGACCGCGTCGGTGGAAATTTGGACAAAAGGGATACCTGCTTCCTTTGAGGCACGCGCTAACACGCCAGGTGCCTGGGCGTTAACCAAAAAAGTGTGCTGGGGATTTTGTTCCGCTTCATCCAGGTTGGCAATCGCGGCGCAATGGATGAGCGCCTCCGGGCGGGCTCTCTGAAGTGCCACAGGCAGAACCTCAAGGTCTTCCAAGCAGACGGTCTCCTGCTCGAAAGGCACACCCTTCAAAGAACGGCTGTGAGTCCAACCAACTACTTCGTGGCCCGCCCCGACAGCCTCAAGCGCCAGGTTGATACCCAGCAATCCACTCACGCCGGTGATCAGCAAGCGGGTCATTTTATTTTCTGGCCTCCGCCAGTTCTTCTTCGATCGGTTTGATGATTGCCATAATGCCTTCTACATCCAGCCAATCAGAATTGGTGCCACTATTGTAGACGAAGCCATCAGGGACAGGTTGGCCCTTTTCTTGCCAGGCTCGGCCAAACCAAAGATCCGCGCCGGCGGGCTGAACAACATACATATCAGGGAGCTCAATAGTAGTGCGGGCTTCGTCTTCTGAGATCAGACTTTCGTGCAATTTCTCGCCGGGGCGAATGCCGATAATTCGGATTTCGGCCTCAGGTGCCATTGCTTTGGCCAGGTCCGTCATTTTCATGCTGGGAATCTTAGGGATAAAGACTTCGCCTCCTTGCATTTGCTCAATGCAGCTGATCACGAAGCGCACGCCTTGTTCAAGCGACATCCAGAAACGGGTCATTCGTTCATCCGTGATGGTCAGGACGCCAGTAGGGCGCTGACTGATGAAAAGCGGAACGACCGATCCGCGCGAGCCAACCACATTGCCGTAACGAGTGCACGAAATGCGGGTTTTGCGCCCGCCGGCATAGGCATTGCTCTGCACCATCAGTTTCTCAGCCGCCAGCTTGGTGGCACCGTAAAGATTGATGGGGTTGACAGCTTTATCAGTCGACAGCGCCAGCACTTTTTCGACCCCGTTCTCAATAGCAGCGTCAATAACGTTGGCGGAGCCGAGGATGTTCGTCTTAATCGCTTCCATTGGGTTGTATTCACAGGCCGGAACCTGTTTAAGCGCTGCGGAATGCACCACAATGTTGACACCATACATGGCCCTGATCAGACGCTCTTTGTCGCGTACATCGCCGATAAAATAACGTATTCGGGGGTCGTTGAAACCGCCCGTCGTCTGCATATCGTGTTGTTTGAGCTCATCGCGGCTATAAACAATCACTTTAGCCGGGTTATATTCATCCAGCAAAATGCGAATAAATTTCTTACCGAAGGATCCTGTTCCCCCCGTTACCAAAACGACCTTATCTTGCCAGTCCATACTTACTCCTTAGCGCTACCTGCGTTCTCTTTTGAAATGATTATGAGCGGGTATTGCCCGTTTTCACCAAAATAATGCGGAAACCATTCTTCCAGGCGATACAAAAGTTTTAACCAGAAGCGCCCAGCCCATTCTGGCTGGATAACTGAGCGCAGGAATCTTACCGAAACACTGCGCCAGACGCGAATTTCATAAGGCAAGATGCCTTTCATCACGCTGTGAAACCACCGGGCTGAGGTTTTCAGCACGAAAGTCCCAACCGGTTCCTGATCAGGCTTTTTTTCTTGCATATTCGCCTGGCTGGCGGAAAATCCGTCTGGCATAGCGGCAGCTTCCTTGCCTGTCCAGCGGCGCAATCTGTTAGCTACGCGCATTAGGAACTGCATCGGTTTGGCTAATGGCACTTCTGACCAACCATCCACTGTAACCATTGTACGGCCAGGTTTCAGGCAACGGTGCAGCCCTTGGTAGACACCAACTTTTTCTTCGATCGGAACGTGGTGGATGGTGTGCAAGGAGACGATGCCATCGAAAACATCCGAACGGAAGGGCAAGTTGGCGATATCAGCATTGATATAGATGCCCTTCTCACCCAGACGTTTGCGAGCCTCCACTAAAGCTACCAGCGACAGGTCCATACATACTCTGTACTGGTACCCTTCAGAATAGGTCAGGTATTCGTCATATTGCACCGGCCCGGATCCGCCGTCCAGCAGGTACTTGCCGCTGGGAGCCAGATAGCGTTTGACACGCATGTGGCATTTGTGAATATATTCTGCGGATACCGGACGCAGGTCTTCATAACGAGCGTTTTGGTATACGCCTTCTGCCTCTAGTTGCCAGCCGATTTCGTCATAGAACTGACCGATTTCGTGCTTGACCGAATCCTGGTTCATAGGGAGATCTCCTCGTCAATTGGCAATGTTTCCAGCCTGGCAAGACCCCGAGCCTCCCAGTCAAGCGGCTTACCAACCAGATAATCAAAGGTCTGACCATACCTCTGCTGACCTTCATCGGACAAGACGTAACCTATGGGTCGTTTTTTGAAGTCTTCTTCTAGCCAAAGGATATGCCAGGGAAAAGGCAAAGAAAATTCAAAAAAGAACAAATAAGCATACATCCAGGCCTTTTCAATTTGCTCTGGGGTCAGTCTGGCAGATTTGGGATTCTCGCTGACACGGTCGAGCATCTGCTCATATTCCTGCCAGCTCTGCGGATCAAGGGTGAAGCCTTTGCCGGCATAATGGGTCTTACCTGTGACGATCACTGGCAGACCGTTCATAGTCATCTCCATTCCAACGGTGGTTGTGTAAACCAACCCAAAGTCAGCGATTTCCATCAGATCGTAAGTGTTAGTTTTATCTTCCGGTCGGATGATGCGAATGTTGTCTGGCAGGGCGGGGTATGCCTGTTCGATCACCTCGACCATTGAAGTGCCGTGGGTTTTTAGCTCGCCAGGATGAACGCGCACCACCAGCTGCAACTGCGGGTGGCGAGCAAAGTAGCCGATGGTCTTGACGATCATTTCTGCCATGGTAGCGGTAATGCGCTGCCTGCCGAGGGTGAGGCTGTCACCTAAAACGTTGGTGGCCAACAGCGCGAGCGGTCGCGAATCCAAATTGAGTCTGTCGCGGACGCTGGCGCCGCCTTGGCTCTCTTTTTGCTGCCATTGGCGGGCAAAGTTACCCCATAGGCGGGCATTTTTGCGAGCGCCAAATAAACTCATCAATGCATACCTGGCTTTTTGCGGCAAAGGTTGTTCGCCAAGCTGATTCCACAGATCTGAGGTGTTATGCTGCATAATTTCGTCATCTTGCGCCAGCCAGATGCGTTCCTGCTGGTCGGCAAATTCGAAGGTTATTGTCTCAATTCCCTGTGAGCGGGCGATTTGGTAAGCAACGCCCATTTCGAGGATGGTTCCGTTCGGGATAATCAACAAATCTGGCTTTTCTTTTTGCAGCCAATCGAAAATTGCCAGCGCGGCCTGACCGTTGCGTTGTTGACGCAATTGGTAGAGTGGGCTGGAAAGATCGGTTTCTTCGATTTGCAGCGTATATTGCGTATCGTAGTCAGAAACCTGATCAACGATTTCACGTAGCTCGGTTGTCAGCTGGGGTCGCTTGCCGGCAGACAGGCTGTGCGCCAGAAGGCTATCTATGCGCATTACTTGAGCAGCTGGCTTGAGTGCATCCAAAGTATATAAATCTTGCCGGCGCAGATCGAAGCGGCTGATTTCTTTATCCCAGTCGGCGTAGGGCAACCAGGAGAAGGTCACCCGGTGACCTTGCCCTGCCAGGGCAAGCGCAACCAACATCGACTGCTCGATCCAGTAATGCAGCGTGGCAAAAATGCAAATTTTGCGCGATTTTTGCGCTTTTCGCTGGTACCGCTGAACATCTCTGACGGCTTCTGGCAGCACTTCCTTCAAACTATCAAGCTGATAGTGTGCCAGCAAAGGTTTGTTCCTGCCGTGCATCGCCCAATAGGCTTCAACAGTCAGGGGCAGTTCACCAAGAAAATTTTTAATTTTCGCGCTCATAGGACTCACCGTTCGTTAATTGTCCAGTCTAAAGCAGGCCTGACTGCGCCAGGTCTCGGCTCTGGCCATTGGGTACCTGGGGCACCACTGGCATCAACCGTGAAGCTGAGCGCCTGATCGTCCTGGAAATAACGTTTAATGCGGTAAGAGCTGGCGTTCATACCCAGCACAAAACGACCTTCGTTTAATGTATTGGCAGGGATAACACAACGGCTTGCATAAACACCCTTGGCCCTGCCGGCATACTCACGGAACAATTCTTCGGAGTCAGTGTCGAAGCTGGTAAAAACCGGCTCCCCCCTGGGCGTCAACAGATAGTAACCTACGCGCAGACCTGTGATATCATCGCTGAGTTCATAGTCAATTTCAATCGTGATGGGGTCGACCGAGCGTACTGAATCAGAGACGTTGCCATCTTTATCGACAATTCTGATTGCCAGAGGTTTGAACGGACTGCTTGAGGCTGGGATTTCATCCTCTTCCCAATAACGCTCGCCCAACTTGGAGAGGCCGCGGTTGAGGTAAAAATCGACTGCTTCAGCCGAGGGGGCGCGCATCAACACCCGGCCCTTATCCAGCACGATGGATTCCTGGGTCAGGCGCAAAATGGCTGACATGTTATGACTCACGAACAAAACCGTTCGGCCAGAACTGGCGACATCGCCCATCTTGCCCAGGCTCTTTCGTTGAAAATCCGCGTCCCCCACCGCCAAGACTTCATCTACAACCAGAATTTCTGGTTCCAGATGCGCTGCCACCGCGAAAGCAAGCCTCAGGTACATACCCGATGAATAGCGCTTGACTGGCGTGTCAATAAATTTTTCGACTTCAGAAAAAGCGACAATCTCATCGAAACGGGCTTCAATTTCTTTTTTGTGCATTCCCAGAATGGCACCGTTAAGGAAAATATTCTCCCTGCCGGTCAATTCAGGATGAAAACCGGTGCCAACCTCCAGGAGAGAACCAACCCTGCCCCGTAATTCGCCATAGCCTTCGGTCGGGTTGGTCACACGGGAAAGCACTTTGAGCAAGGTGCTCTTTCCTGCGCCGTTACGACCGATGATCCCCAAAGCCTGACCCTGTTTGACTTCAAAGCTGACATCTCGCAGGGCCCAGATGTAATCTTTTTTGCTTCCACCTTTGCCTTTACGAAAGAGACCGCCCAAATTTTGCACCTGGTTGACAATCAGGTCACGCAGTGTATCCTGGCGCTCCTGGAATGCGCCAATGTTATAGCGCTTACCGATACCTTGAACGACAATTGATGTGTCTTTGTCCATGTTACACCACGTCCGCGAAGGTTTTTTCCATCCGGCGGAAGAAAAAGAGACCGCTGACGAGCAACAAGACCACCGCGACAGAAGAGAACAAGAGGGTCATGTCTGGCGGAGTGCCGCCAAACAGCGCCCATCGGAAGCCCTGCACCACCCCAACCATCGGGTTAAGGCTGTAGAGATTGCGGATAGTACCTTCAGGGATAATCGTGATCGGGTAAACAATCGGGGTAGCATACATCCAGATCTGCAGCAGGAACGGCACCATCTGCTGGATGTCACGGTATTGCACGTTGAGGGCAGAGAGCCATAAGCCCACTGCCAGGGCAGCCAGGATGGTCAGCAAGGTCAACGGAATCAACCACAAGACGTTCCAGGTCAGCGGAAGTTTGTAAATCAGCATAGCCACGAACAAGATAAATAAGGTAATCGCGAAATCAACCAGGACTGCCAAAACTGATGAAAGCGGGATCATCAACCGGGGGAAGTAAACCTTGGTGATCAGATTGGCGTTGCCCACCAGGCTGATGCTGCTTTTCTGCAGTGAGAGCTGGAAAAGGTGCCAGGGCAATAAGGCCGCAAGAGTAAAAACCGGATAGGGCAAATCGCCCGTGTCGACTTCAAGCAGATAGCCAAAAACTATCGAGGTGATCAGAGTGGTCAAAACGGGCTGCAGAATCGCCCAGGCAATGCCCAGGGCTGCTTGCTTGTAGCGCACTTTGATATCACGCCAGGTGAGAAAATAGATCAGCTCGCGGTAATGCCAGAGCTCACCAAGATTGATGCCAAGCCATCCTTTGGATGGCTCGATGGTGATCACCTGGTTGGAGGTCAGTGTTTTAGGCTCTGCCATGTGCCCTTTCATTCGCATACCATTCAATCGTACGGCGAAGTCCATCTTCAAAATTAGTTTTTGCCTCGAATCCGAAACGTTCTTTGGCGCGAGTGGTGTCAAGCTTACGCCTGGGTTGGCCGTTTGGCTTGCTGGTATCCCAACGTACCTCGCCCTCGAAACCGGTCAAACGGGCAATCAGTTCCGTTAAGTCTTTAATTGAAATCTCAAAACTTGACCCAATGTTGACCGGGTCAGAACTGTTGTAGCGCATTGTGGCCAGGGTGATGCCTTCGGCGGCGTCATCGACATAGATAAACTCGCGCGTCGGAGAGCCATCCCCCCAGGCGATGATTTCTTTAGCACCTTGCTCTTTGGCTTCCAGGCATTTGCGAATCAGCGCCGGGATAACATGCGAGCTCGCGGGGTCAAAATTGTCACCAGGACCATAAAGGTTGACCGGCAGCAGGAAGATCGAGTTGTAACCGTATTGATCGCGATAAGCCTGCGACTGTACCAGCAGCATCTTCTTGGCCAGCCCATAGGGCGCGTTGGTTTCTTCGGGGTAACCCTCCCAGAGGGCTTCTTCTTTGAATGGAATCGGGGTGAATTTAGGGTAAGCACAAATGGTTCCGATGGCGACAAATTTTTCCACACCCATCTGCCAGGCATGGTGGATAAGTTGAATGCCCATCATCAGGTTGTCATAGAAGAACTCGCCCGGCTTTTCACGATTTGCGCCAATCCCGCCGACCTTGGCTGCCAGATGTATGATCACATCGGGTCTGGCATCATCTATCATGCCGATGACATCCGCGCCTTTGACCAGGTCATACTCAGGGTATTGCGGCACGAATATTTCTGTGGCGCCATGTTCCTTCAGCTTTTTAATCAGATGTGTGCCTAAAAAGCCGGCGCCACCTGTAACGCAGACGCGTTGGGTGGAAAGGTCCAATTCCTTATCCATGATCACCTCGATGTATGTCTTTAAAAGTGGCTGCGGAATCATGCGCAACCTCTGGTAATTGTAGTGCAAGTTTAATACCTTCAATATGGATTTGAGGGTCTTGTGGGTTGTTTGTAAGCGTGACACCCTGCTCCAGACAGGTCAAACGAACAACTTCGGCTACCTCGTCCTCACCAGGCACGTAAACGCTCTGATAACCGGTCTCTTGCAGTCGTTCGAGGCAGAGGTTGGTGCGTTCGCGGACGCGGCGATAGAGGTCAAATGAGTTTTTGATGTAGTCGACAGTCAGGGCTGCTCGCAAAGCGATGCCTTCAGGCGTGATGATATAGCGCAATTTTTTGCGTTGAGCGCGCTTGACCTTAATGTAGCCCTTGGCAATCATGCGTTTGAGATGCCAGTTGATGGTACCTACGGCAACCCCGAGCTCATTTGCCAGGGTTAGCTGGTTGATATCAGGGTCGGCTTCGATGTGTGTGAGCATCTCGAGCGCGCGAGTGGATTCTTCGGTGGTAAATTCGTTTTCCATATAATTCAGTTTTTGAATTATAAGCAAAATGGTACGGATGTCAAATTAGGAGTAAGTCGGGAATTTATATTCCTACTAATTAGAATTATCAGGTTCAGTCAGATAGTAGTATTGACCATCTTTGATCACAATAACGACAGGCTCGTTATAGAAATCCTTTGCTTCTGAGTCCCAAACAGGTAGTTCCTTTGTTTGGTGATTTATTTTATGAACAAGACTCTTTGGGACATCTTCAAACATTTTCTTATCGTCAAAGTAAATCCAAGGCTGCATTACAATCTTTTTTAAACCACTTCTTTTTTTCCATTCCAGGTCTACATTAATACCAAATTTTTTATTCTGATTGTCATGCCATTCGCATAGACTAACTCGTGTTGCCGAGGACATACCAAGATATTTTTTGTAGGAGTAGTGGCTATGTTCTATTGAAATCACACCTTTTCCCAACAAATAAATCAGTTTGCTGATTTCTGCAAGTGCATTGACCAAGACTTCCTGGTATACAGACAACTTTTGGAAATCGTCAATAATTGACAAATAATCTTTGTATTTTGGTTTAGGATTCGTGTTATTTAAGGCATTTATCGTGAGATTTACCTGTCCAAGCAATTCAGTAGTTGTTTTTTTCAAATTTTCGAGTGTGTCTAGTTTATCTCTTCCTTGGTCGTTATCCTCCAGGATTTCCGCACTGAATTGTGAGACCTCTTCAACACTAGTTGTTAAGGATAATATTCGGCTTTGAAATTCTTTTTCCTGAAAATCTCCTATTTTCTCGATGTTTTTCGTCATATTTTCCAATTTGGAGTTGATAACCGACATATAATATTGCCCAACAACCATGGAAGCCACAGTCATCACATTAGCCATCCCAAGTTGGAGGGATTGTACGCGCTGCATTTTTGTCACATCAACTTTTTCCCATGCCACATGCCCGCTCTTCGCGGAACTATCAAAAAAACCGTATTGAACACCATTTTTTGTTGGATTTACTAAATGTGCACCTGAGGGG
Source organism: uncultured Anaerolineaceae bacterium (assembly GCA_964536465.1). GTDB lineage: Bacteria > Chloroflexota > Anaerolineae > Anaerolineales > Anaerolineaceae > Mesolinea. The sequence continues at coordinate 32,671 of CAZHXQ010000001.1, read as the reverse complement.
ATTATGGCTTTGTAAATATTTTGCTCATTCAACGCCTGAGTAAAGTTTTGCATTGTAGTATTTGCTGCTAAATTTGCTGACACAGGCAACGTCTGGGAAATTCGTGCAATTACTGTTTTGTCTGATATTTTAAAGAGTTTCTTTTCATCCAAGACTGTTGTTATAGGTAATTGCTCGATATGTATGATTGATTGAAAGTCCTCTTTGTTAATTAACGCTAGTGGTTCTGGGACGCTTGGCACAGTCTCCTGAGTGATTTGGATCCCATTAGTTGGGCTACTCATTTTTCTTCTACTTACTATGAAAAGGATGCCTAGAACGAAAAATAACAAAACTGCGATCAGTATTATCCATAAGTACTCCACAATGAAAATCTCCCGTAATTGTTTGTCTATTATAAAATAATTTATAGCGGAAAGACCTTTTAAAAGTGCAATTCAGACAAAAATCGTATGCAGCAAAGCAAAAAGAAATTTATGATGCTTAAGCCTCTTCCAAAATTTAATAAATTTGAGAGTGGGTTCGAGCCCGCCATTCACTTTTTTGTTAATTATTCCAGATTCAGACCTGCCTGCAGTGCTTGCTGGTTGAGAGGAATATATTTTTCTTTGATATTCTCAGCAATGATGCGATTCCAGTCGATCTCCTGCAAACCCAATTCGCGGATAAGCACACCCAACAGGATGATGTTGATCACCCGCGGGTTGCCCAGTTCACGTGCTTTCGCCTGACCATCCAGCGCGATCAACTTCCCGGCTCTCGCACGGATGAGCTCCTCACCATTGGTCGGGTATTTATCCTTGCCCATCTGTACGCCAATGGGATTAACGCGTACGCAGTTGAAGATGACAATGCCCTCTCCATCGCCACGCAGGTAATCGAGATTGCGCAGCACTTCCAGCTCTTCAAAACCAACGATTAAATCCGCTTTGCGCTTCTCGACAATGGGGGAGTAGACTCTTTCGCCATAACGAACATGGGTCAGAACGGGTCCTTCGCGCTGCGACATGCCGTGAACTTCGCTCATTTTTACATCGTAACCGGCTTCGATCAGACCATTGGTCAGCAGCTTGCTGGCTAAAATTGTTCCCTGGCCACCTACACCCGTTAGCAAAATGTTTTTTGTGCTCATCTACGCCTCCACTTTCTGGATAGCCTGCACCGGACAAACCTGGGCACAGACGCTGCAGCCAACACATTTATCGGGGTCGATGGACGACTTTTTCTTGTCAAACTGGAAGACCACCGCCGGACAACCTGTTTTGGTGCACTTTCGGCAGCCGATACAGACCAATTCGTCCACAAAATAGGTTTCGGTAAAGGCATTTTCGAATTCTTCCAGGTCCCATGGGGATTGTTTCTTGAGCGCGCAAGGCCAGCGGGTGATGATTACTGTGGGCTCCTGCATGCCAAGCGCCCAATCGAGAGCCTCTTTGACTTGGTCGAGCTTGTTTGGGTTGATGGTGCGTACATTTTTGATACCCATGGCCCGGGTAAGCGTTTCAATGTTGACAGCTTCGGTCATTTCGCGAGCAATGGTGTAGCCTGAACCAGGGTTTTCCTGCTGACCGGTCATGGCGGTGATGCGGTTATCGAGCACGACGGTGATGAGATTGCTGCGGTTGTAAACCGCGTCCAGCAGCGAGTTGATTCCCGAATGGAAGAAGGTAGAGTCGCCAATCACGGAGACCACGCGAGGCTTATCGCCTTCGATTGTGTCGAAAATTTGTTGCGCGCCGTGACCGAGGCTGATACTTGCGCCCATGCAGACGGTGGTTTCCATGGCGTTATAAGGCGCGCCAGATGCCAGGGTATAACAGCCGATATCACCCGAGACCATCACTTTTTTACGCCGACCCAATTCATAAAAGAATCCGCGGTGGGGACATCCGGCACACAAAGTGGGCGGTCTGGCGACGATCGCTGCCTGTAATTGCTCATCAACAGGGTAGTCTTGACCAAAAATAACTCTGCGGATGACTTCGGGGGTCATCTCGCCGTTAAGCGGAAAAATGTCTTTACCGAAACACTCTATGCCCAGAGCACGAACATGCTGTTCGATATAGGGATCGTTTTCTTCAATAATATAAACCTGATCAACTTTAGAAGCGAAATTCTGTATCATCTGGTCAGGCAAGGGATTGGTGAAGCCTAACTTGAGGTAGGAAGCACCGTCGCCAAAGACCTCGCGGGCGTAAAGGTAGCAATCTCCCGAGCAAATAACACCCATTTTGGTGTCACCGTACTCAACACGGTTCCAGGGACAGTTGTTGCTGTATTCTTTTAAAAGTTCCCGGTTTTGCTGGATCTTAACCTTCATCGGACGGGCGTTGGCAGGCACAGCGACATACTTTTTAATGTTTTTAACATAGGGCTGCAGCGGCACCTCGCGGCGCTCACCCAGTTCGACCATGCTTTTGGAGTGGCAGACGCGCGTGGTCATGCGCATGAGCACGGGAATGTCATGCTTTTCGCTGATTTCGAAAGCCTCGATGAGCATATCTTTGCATTCCTGGCTGTCGGAAGGCTCAAACATCGGTGTCATGGCTGCTTTAGCATAGTTACGGTTATCCTGCTCGTTTTGAGAGGAAAACTGCCCGGGTTCATCCGCGGTGACCACCACCGAACCGGCATTTACACCAATATAAGCGAAAGTGAAAAAGGGGTCAGCGGCGACGTTGAGACCGACGTGTTTCATGGCTGCCAGCGAGCGAGCACCAGCGATGGAAGCGCCCATAACCGATTCAAGGGCGGTTTTCTCGTTGGGCGCCCACTCCGAGTGGATTTCTGGGTAAGTTGCGATGGTTTCGAGGATTTCAGTGCTGGGTGTGCCTGGATAGGCAGCTGCGAAACGAACGCCAGCTTCCCAGGCACCGCGGGCGATGGCTTCATCGCCTGTGATGAGTTGTTTCAAAGCTTCCTCCTTTTCCGTCTTTGAGTTGGGGGAGCGACGGCAAAGCTTACCCTTAGAGTATAAACGAGAAAGAACGGATTGAGATCGTTTTTCGTTATAGCAAGAGCTGGAGTCAATGTATAGTTTCGCTATCTTTTAGCATGGGCGACTCCCAGCGCAATCGTGAAGAATTACTTAGATTAAATCAGCTTGCTCAACGTATTATTTCCGCCGGGTATGACAGTTGAATAAAGAAAGAAACGAAAACTTCATATTTGCTAAATCACGACAAAAAGGTAGCGTCTCACAGTTAAATTATACCTATGCGCACTCATAATGCCTTGAATTACAACTGTTAGTGGCTTACTTTTCTTTGGTAGGTACCATTCCACCAACGCGAGACGAAGGCCTGAGGCTCATTTTTCCCTTGACCACAATTTGAATTGAGGTTAGAATAACCATCCTTACAAAAAAAGTCCTCGTAGCTTAATGGATAGAGCACCTGCTTGCGGAGCAGACGGTTGCGCGTTCGACTCGCGCCGAGGACACTTTTTCTTTTAACCAGCAGTTCCAAAATAGAAATCCAAATTATCCGTCTGGATCACGACTGCACCTCTATCCGATAACAACCTGTCTACCCTCTTTGGATAAAAATGGCCGAATTTCAGCGGTGGACTTGTAACCTTTAGCTGATGGCTCGTTTGTGAACTCACCAGGGTTACTGGGAAAGTCAGACCAATAGAAGCAAAAAATAAATTAACTTTCACGAGAAAATGTTTTATTTACCACAGTAGGATTGCACTATGCCTTTGTGAACTCGTCCTGTACCGCAGCAACAGTTAACAGACCTGAAAGCTATCCCCTGACATGAAATCCCAAATAAATCAGGGTCGATTCCATTATCACCTCGATGGAGCCCTTAGTCAAAATCAAAGATTCAGACTGAATTCCGATTTCTCGGGAGTACGGATCACATGCTGACAACTTCCCAGCCATCGGCGATATAGGCGCGCATACCAGCATGCCCATTCATATCATCCAACATTGGCAGTCCCAGAGCTGCGTTGGCTTCATAAACGCCTAAGGCGTGGGAGCATGCCAGGCAAATCCCGGCGATCAGGTCCGCCTCGAGCGCTTTCTGGTAGAGTTTATTGCCTTCGCTGGCTAGTTGTGCTGGCAGCTTGACCGAAGAACCTTCAAAGATAATCTTAACCTGGCCGCCATCATCTTTGAGGTCAAGCGCGTTAAGGAGCACGTGCTGGAAACACATTTTTTCACCGTTCATAGCGTAGAAAAGGGTTTTTTTCATAGCAATCTCCTTTCAAGATCGTTTCCTAATTGTATCAACGATTAGCCGACTCACAGCCTCGGGCTCCTCGCTATTGGCGACAATAATCCGTAGAGAAATCTCGTAGCCCTCAGTCTTGCCAGTCGGACTAAGCAGTCTTACCCAAAATAAGAGTTTTAGCAAAGTGTTTTACGGCTCGATTTGTCAAACCGGACAGTCCCCCCTGTAAAGGGTTCAGCTCGGCGTATTAATCTGAACAGAGGTGAACAGGAAAAAAGCCGATTGAAAATTAACCAGCCAGCAATATTGCCTATTGATCGGAACCATTTCGGTTCAAGACGCGAGATCAAGATGCCCTTCTTTGAAACGTAGATCATCAAATTTTTGCTCCATCAATTTAAAAGGATCTGGGTTTCTCTTTTGTTGTTACGGTGGAATGATTTACCCAGTCTACAACTCAACGCGAGCTCTCCTATTTATCTGGGTCTTTCTACTGGCGTCTTTAACAAGAATTCACACTAAAACATGAATAAATGTTTCACGTGAAACACGCTGGCATATTTATAACTATCCTCAGACAAGCAATCGGTATGTTTCCAACTCCATGTTTCACGTGAAACTTATTGCTGCCGCCTGCTATTTAGAAAGGTTTTGTGATAAGGTGAGTGGTGCTCTTATCCTCAAGTACAATGGTGTAGGTCTTTCGAGTAGATTTAGTTACTACCGAATCGATGTCAGCAGACTGTTTTGCAGCAAGGCTTTTTTTACCGGAGGAAACCATAATCCGGGCATGGAAAATGCAGCCTTGCAGTTGACAATTACACCCTGGAGGTGTTTTATGAAAAAACCTTTATTGGCCATGTCTCTTATCTTCGCGCTTGTGCTCTCCGGATGCATTCAAAGCGCGCAAACGCCAACTTCCTCCGAGCTGGCCTCACCCACGTCCGTGCAGGTGCCGACAAGCACGCCCATGTATCTCTCGCCCATTACCAGGACCGAAATATTTGTCGGAGGTAAGGGCTGGGCGACCAATTTAAACCAAACCAAAATTTACAACACGGTTAATTTTGGGGAACACTGGCTTGATGTCACGCCAGAGGGCTTGGACAGCCCAGGTCAAAGCGGCACAATTTTTGTTGCCTTTCCTAATGGTAGTCTGGGCTGGGTCTGTCAGTCGCAGATTGAATCTCCCGGCATGTTGTATGCTACAAGCGATGGCGGGCGCACTTGGTCAAGCAATGTGTTAGAGTTTGCCTGTGGCAACATAGCCTTCAGCAGCTACCAGGAGGGCATGATCGTGTCTGACCTGGGAGTTGGAGCCGGTTCACATTATGTTAGTATTTATATAACTGCTGATGGCGGGGCAACCTGGACAAAAACTTTCGAACACGACCCCTCGAGCCCGGATAACCATGGTCTGCCCGCTTCCGGAATCAAAAGCTACTTGGCTCTTCTGGGAGAGAATATTGCTCTGGTTGGTGGTAGCCGCCCTATGCCGGGTTCACTTTATTTATTTCGGTCAGTAAACGGGGGCTCTTCCTGGAACCAGTTGAGCTGTGAAGGGCTGCCCAATGCGGATAGTTCGGAGCTGGATCCTATGGATATCATCAAAATAGGCACCCAGAATCTAATCGTGCCGGTTCGAGCTTACCTTGAGAATGGACAAATGGGCACACATTTCTGTGTTTCAACCAACGCCGGAGAGAATTTTAGCTATCTGTCCACGCTTGAAAACATCGAATTTGTTGATTATGGCAGCCTGACCAGTGGACTGGCATACGGTAACGGTAAGATGCTGCAGACTTCAGACGGGGGTTTGACCTGGCAGGATGTCTCGTCAGGGCTTCCCTCTGGCCTGATTCCCATCTGGTTGAATATGATCAACGCTGATATCGGCTTCCTGACCACCACAATCACACCAGACTCGCTTTTGGAAAATCGCGTTTTTATGACTGCCAACAATGGACTTTCCTGGCAGCCGATGCCCGGGACCATTTTTGAAACAGGCTCAAATTAGGTTATTATCTGCTCAGGCGAAGGATTAAATTGTATGAGAATTACCAGGTGGCTGCCATTCTTTTTCTGCTTCAGCATAACTTTTATGCTGATCTCACAACAGCTGCCAGCGGTCAGCGCTAAGTCATTAGTACACACCAACGTCGATTCCGCTGACTTATCAGAAATGGTTCAGGGATGGCTGAGTCAGCCTGATGAGGATTTGCCCGTGAACAACCAGCCAGTGGAGGAGCCCGAGAAAGTTGTTTTCCTCACTTTTGACGATGGACCCGATCCAATCTGGACCACTCAAATCCTGACACTATTGGAGCGATACCAGGCCAATGCTACTTTTTACATGATTGGCTACAATGTGGTCAGCCATCCTGAAGTTGTCCGCGAGATTGCACGCCGCGGTCAAACCATTGGGGTTCATGGCTTCAACCACTACGATCTTTCAGCGGCGGGTTACTCATACTTTTACGCTGAAGTACACGACACCGAGATGGCAATCATCGCCGCAATGGAAGGCGACCAGGAGCTGGCAAAACAGCTCGGCCACTGTATGCGCCCTCCCTATGGCAGGAAGTCCCCCTTGCTCACCGCAAATGCTGAGGCCATGGGATATGAGGTCTCCATGTGGAATATTGACACCAAAGACTGGACGGGTCTGGAGCCCGAAGTTATTTTGAGCCACCTGCGAGAGGTCCTCGAGCCCGATAAGGTGGTTTTGATGCACGATGGCGGTCTTGATCGTGAGAATACAGTTGAGGCTCTGGAATTAATTCTGCACGAGCTCCTGATGCAGGGGTATAATGCCCTCCCGTATTGTACGCAGAACGGACAGGCAATAACAAGCCCTTGATGGTCGCATTGTTATTAACAGGACTTTAACAATTATGTGTTTTGTGTATATTTTCTATATATTCGTGCTTTCTCCAGGGAAATACCCTTGATTTTGTGAAGTAATAATGTATACTCAAAGTGTTAGTCGCTTGGGTGCCCCCCTCACCCAGGCGACTAACATTTTTAAGCCTACTTCCCTGTCAAATTAGTCTTCTGTATCGCGATTTTTACGCAGGTTTTTACACACGCCAGACAGGTTGAGATATCTGTCTAATAAGTAATATTCAAAATTCTAATAAAAAAACCTTGAATTAGTATCTTGAAGGTGTATAATCTTATTGTCAGTCACTCGGGTGCCCCCCTCACCCTGGTGACTGACCTTTTAATACTGTTATCATATAGAATAACGCCATGACAAATAAATTCGCTTTTCTTGAATGCACGAACCTGGCGTGCAGCTTTCGCTTTCCCCTGGATCTAACCTTATTTAAGGGTGAAATTTGTCCCCGCTGTGGGTCTGCCCTGCGGCTGGGCTCACACCAAAGCGACCAGTGGACGCCTGAATGGGATGGTAATGGAGCTGTCAATCTGGTTGGAATCTTGGACAACATCCGTTCCGCGCAAAACGTCGGATCTATTTTCAGGACCGCGGAAGCCGCCTCCATCAGTCACCTCTATTTGTGCGGGTTAACCCCTGCGCCAGGCGAGAATCGCGCGTTGGCGAAGGCCGCCCTGGGGTCGGAAACCCGTGTTGGCTGGTCTTCGCATAAAAACGGGGTACATTTAGCCACTCGCTTGAAAACTGAAGGCTGCCAGATTTTCGCTCTGGAGTGCCTGCCCGAGTCTGAAAACATCTTTACCCCCAAAGCAAATAAACCTCTGCCTCAAAAGCTTGGTCTGGTAGTGGGCAGTGAACCGGCTGGGATTGACCCGGAAATCCTGGCGCTGTCCGATCGCAAATTATCTATTCCCATGGCAGGTAAAAAATCCTCCATCAACGTCGCGGTTGCTTTTGGGATTGCGGTTTATCGGCTATTGCACTCGTAAGTTTCCGGTCTTGTTACCATAAGGTTTATCGTCAAAAGAATCATCGCCCGGGTATGGGTGCGAGCAGTCAGCCGATAACAAAAAACTCCAACTAAAGTTGGAGTTTTCGTTAATTATTCATTGTTTCAGATTTCAATTATGGTCCCGGCTGGAATGGTGGTGTTTTTAGGTATGATCACAATTCCTTCACGAACTTTATACAGATCATGATCACTTTCATGCCCGTCGGGGAACGGTTTGATCACAACGTTATCTCCAATGCTGGCGTTTTTGTCGATAATCGCGCATTGAATATCACAATTTCGACCGATTCCCAGAGGAGCTCCATTAGACTGAGTGCCATACCAGTCACAGCCCATAACAATCGTGTCTTTGATGCTGGTGCCTTCACCGATCACCGAGCGCAAACCGATGACTGAGTGTTCAATGCAGGCAGCGCTGATTTCGGACCCTTCTGCCAGCAATACATTTCGCAGGGCACAGCTGTTCACACGGCTACCTGGTAAAAAACGGGGATGAGTAAAAATAGGATTGTCCGGGTCATAAAAATCGAATTCCGGGTTTGCTTCGGCCAATTCGAGGTTAGTTTCGTAAAAGGTGCGGATTGTCCCAATATCACGCCAGTAGCCTTCAAAATTGAAGCCATATACTGCTCTACCCCGCTGAATCAACGAGGGAATGATATCTCCACCAAAATCATCCAGCTTCTTTTCAGCATAACCATCTCTCAAAACGTCTTTCAACGTCTCCATTCGGAACATATAGATCCCCATCGAGCCCAAATAAGGAGATTCAGGGTCATCTCTGCTGACGAGTTCCGCCAATAGTGCCGTGTCTTTAGGCTTCTCAGCGAAGCGGGTGATGCGTCCGTCCTCATCACGCTTGAGGATACCGAAGCGAAAAGCTTCATTTTTAGGCACAGGTTGGACGGCTACAGTCACTTCAGCACTATTATCTACGTGAAATTCTGCCATATTGGCATAATCCATGCGGTAAAGGTGGTCGCCGGCAAGTATGAGCACGTGTTTGGCATTGGTGCTGCAAATTTCATTCATCTGCTTTCTTACCGCGTCGGCTGTTCCCTGATACCAATCTGTGTTTTCCATCGTCTGTTCTGCCGCCCAGACCTGAACCCCACCAGGATGGAAGTTGTCAAAAACATAGGTACGGCTGATGTGCTTGTGCAAGGAAACCGACAAGAATTGTGTCAGCACTGAAATCCTGAAAATGCCTGAATTTATACAATTGCTGATTGGGATATCAATCAGGCGGTATTTTCCAGCAATGGGAACTGCTGGTTTCGCCCGTTCGGCGGTCAATGGATAAAGTCGTTTGCCCTGCCCTCCCCCCAAAATTACTGCGAGAACGTCATCAGAAATTGCCATAGTCTCTCCTTTTGTGTACCTAAACTGCGATTAATGAAATCAGTAGTTGAGTAAAAAAGCTCCAACCCAAAAGTTGGCCAGTTTCTGAGATTACTCCTGAATTGTACCCGTAATTCTGTTGACAGTCGCGAGCAATTCCCTTGCGGTTTGTAAACTTTGCTCTCCGGAGGACCCCAGCATTTCTGCGAGTTCCAGCTCACGTGCCTCACCGCCTATCTCTAGAACCTGTGTGGTTGTACGCCCCGACTCGCTCAGCTTGGTAACCTTCAAATGTTGGTCGCCAAAAGCTGCCAGCTGAGGCAGATGGGTCACACACATTACCTGATGGTGCCTGCCCAGACTCCAGAGCATGGAACCCACCCTCATTCCAACACGTCCACCAATTCCGCTATCGATCTCATCAAAGACCAGTGTAGGGATTTGATCAGCTTCCGCTAAAACCTCCTTTAACGCAAGCATAAAGCGTGATGTCTCACCTCCCGAGGCAATCTTTGCCAGGGGCTTAAAACCTTCTCCCGGGTTTGTTTCTATCAAAAGTTCCACTCGATCGATGCCATTGAGATCAAAGGCAAGCCCTTCTTTGATAGGAAGACCATGAGCATCCTTCCTCTCTTCGATCAGCACCGAAAGACGGGCTTTTTCCATTTCCAGCATTGAGAGCCGCTCTTCCATCTGACCGCCCAAATCAACGGCAGCCTCGTGGCGGCTTTGGCTGAGTTTTAGAGCGCTTTCAGCCAGAGTTTCTTTAATCTCGCGGATTTTCTTATCCACTTTTTCAATCTGACCTTCCACTCCTTCGATTTCCCCCAACTCCTCTTGGGCTCTGGCGTAGTACTCCAAAACAGACTCGAGCGTCCCGCCGTGCCTTTTCTTGAGAGAATTGATCAGGTCAATCCGTACTTCGATCTGGTCCAACCGAGAGGGATTGAACTCAATGCTCTCGTTATATTGCCGCAGTTCGTAGGCGATATCCGCAAGGCTATTCAAAGCCATTTCCGTTTGCTCGGCCAGGGATTGCATTTGAGGATCGATTTTTGCCAAAGAGTTTAATTCTTGCGAGACAGCTCCAAGTATATCGGTCACAGCGCTGGTTTCAGGTGAGCTTTCATCGAGCATCTCCAGAGCAGACTGGGTATAGCGGCTCAGGTTTTCAGCGTTCGCCAGTCGGGATCGTTCTTGTAAAAGAGCCTCTTCTTCCCCCGGCTTCAGTTTGGCGGCTTCGATCTGACCAATCTGGTAGCGCAGGATGTCGGCGCGCTCGTCAGCATTGCTTTGAATTTGCTTCAATTCAACCAACTCCTGCTCCAGGCGAGACCAAATACGATAGTTCTGTTGATATTCTTGCAGCAGAGGAAAATTGCGAGCAAAGCGATCCAACAGTTCGCGGTGATGCTTTACTCTCAGCAGAGAGAGATGCTCTGACTGACCATGGACATCCACCAGGGCTTGCCCAATTTCAGATTGGATGGTCAGATTGACACTTCGTCCGTTTATCCGGGCTATCGAACGACCTTCAGCCCGAATTTCACGTGAGAGCGTCAGGTAACTTTCCTCCTCATCGAGCAGTCCCTCTTGTTCCAAGAGCGGTCTCAGGGAAAACAAAGTTAGCTCGTCCAGTTCGAACAAGGCTTCGACAATTGCCTGGTTGCTCCCTGCGCGCACACTGAGACTGTCGGCTCGGGCCCCCAGGACCGCGCTGAGAGCATCGAGGATAATTGACTTGCCTGCGCCTGTTTCCCCCGTCAGAACTACCAGGCCGGGCTTAAACTTGAGCGTCAGGTCCGTGATAATCGCAAAATTCTGGATGTGCAGTTCGCGAAGCATAGCACCTCAAAGGCGTATCCCTTTCGTTCGGGCGTAAGCAGTGGTCGCCACCAATACCGCGTAGACGACCTTCCAGATTAAAGGCATGAGATTACTAATAGCAGAAAACATATTTGAGGACAGCCGGATCACTCGCAAAATTTCGGGCACCAGCAGCGGCAGGCTGCCAATGAGAGCGCCAGCAAGGATCGCGCTGTTGAGCACTTTGCTGCGCCGCTTCTTGACGGCAAGCCGGACCGCGTTGTAGATCAAGGTTCCAACGCCTGGCGCAATTAATAGGGTAAAGAATCCCAGGCGCGGCACAAGTAAACTGCCGGCGAAAGAAATCAAAGCGGAAATCAGGAACCCAACCACTACATCGAGGTTCCTGGCAGTGTCGAACACTTTCTGCTGCGCGCGGATGCATTCCTGACAGCGGTAGCCTGTTGGTGTTAAGACCGCTGTTTCAGGTGTAATTGGTTTGCCACAGCGATTACAGCGCAGAACCGGACTCCCATCCGGCTGCTCGCCGACCAATTCAGGCTCGTATTTGTGCTTATCAGCCATGCTTTTCCGCTCCGAGGATCGGATTTTGTTGGATCACAGCCGCCAGGTCCCGATAGAAGTAGTTCGGTTCACCAAAACGCACCATGTGCAGGGAGTGCTGGTTAGCGCTGATATGGACACGGTCGCCCTCAGCCAGCATAACCGGCTGCATGCCATCGATGCTGACGACCACATCGTGTGTGATGGTCGGATAGAGGTTCACCTCAGCGCCTTCAGCCAAAACCACGCCCCGATCGAAACTGAGGTGAGGGGCAATAGGTATAATGAGCATATTACGCAGCTCAGGAGGCAAGATCGGACCACCGGCAGCAAGAGCATAAGCGGTCGAACCAGTGGCAGTAGCGACGATTACTCCGTCAGCCACATAGGAGTTCATATATCCTTCATTCAGGTCAATACGAACTTCAATAGGCCGGACCTCGTAGCCCCGGCAAATTACAGCCTCGTTGATTACGTCCCATGTATGGCTGAGCGAAGCACCTGAAAACAATTGGGCTTTCAGCATCATGCGGCTCTCCAGGCGGTAATCGGCTCTGAGCAATCTTTCCAGGTTATTCTCCAGGTTTTTCTCGTCCAGTTCAACCAGAAAGCCAAGCCGCCCCGACTGAATGCCCAGCAGGGGAATTCCCAAGGGCGCGCAAAAATGCCCCGCCCTCAACAGACTGCCGTCGCCACCTAAAACAATCAACAGATCGATGTCCTGCAGGTCTGGGCTTAGACCGGGGTTTTCAAAATCGTAATTAAAGGTCTTAACCCTGATCTCGGAATCGATTAAGTAACTTCTGACCTGCTCCGCCAGCACATTCGCCTTGGGGGCGGCGGTATTGGGCATAAGCATGATATCAGACGGGCGGAAAGGTTTCAGCGGCATATGAATATATTATAGCCGGATTTTCTCGCTGGTCGACAATCAGAAGGTGAACAAGCCTGAGTGGATGATTTGCCAATGCAGGCTTGGCAGCCAAGATCACTCGGTTTATTTTTCAAGTCGAAGCGGGCGCAAAGTCATTTGACCGGCGAAAGAAACCGTGAGAAATTATTATTGTCATACCTTTCATGCACATGACTTGATTCACTCTACCTCGTTAATCAAATGCCTTTACAATTAGGCTTAGATTATGGCAATACGATTGAAGACCCCTCAGACCAACCCCTTCTGGCTCAGAGCTACCCGGCAGCGCTGGCTTCTGCCGTTGGCTTCCTTTGTTTTGTTCCTGGGGATTTGGCAACTGCTTTACGCGATTCTAAACTTACCCCCCTTTATATTGCCGAGTCCGGCGATGGTGTGGGCAAAATTTATTCAAGTGTTCGGCAACGGCATGTGGTGGCACAACACTTCTTATACCTTACTTGAGCTTACCCTGGGCTTGTTGATTGGTAGTGTGATTGCATCCATCCTCGGGTACATCCTGTCAAAAACACCACTGCTTGAGAAACTGCTCTCGCCATTTTTAGTAGGCAGTCAGTCGGTGCCTGTGGTGGCAATCGCCCCCTTGATCATCATTTGGTTTGGACCGGGGTTGTTTTCTAAGGTGCTCATCTGTGCCCTGACGGTTTTCTTTCCGGTTTTAGTCAATGTTCTGGTAGGGATGCGTCAGGTTTCGCAGGATCTGCGCGAATTGATGGCTTCTTTCAAAGCCAGTAAATGGCAGATTTTGCGCTATCTGGAGGTGCCCGCGTCTCTACCCGTATTGCTGGGCGGACTACGGGTTGGGGCAACACTTTCGGTCATCGGGGCAATTGTAGGTGAACTGGTGGGATCCGACCGGGGGCTGGGTTATCTGATCAATCTCGGTCGCGGGCAATATGACACCGCGCTGGTGTTCGTTGCCGTATTCAGCCTGATCTTCCTGGCCGCCAGCTTATACAGCGTAGTATTATTCATCGAGCGGCGAGCCTTAAAATGGCAGACCTGGCAAGAAAGTTAACCTGGAGGTATCTTGAAAAAAAATATTCCCGTACTTTTTATCCTGATCTTAGTTCTCGTTTTGTCCGCCTGTAAATCGGAAGACACCAGCGAGTTTGAAAAAATCACTCTCAATCTCACCTATGTACCTAATATCCAGTTCGCGCCAATGTATGTTGGCATCGACAAGGGTTTTTTCGCTGAGGAAGGGCTGGAAGTCGAGCTTGCTTATGGTAACGAAGCTGATTTTGTGGCGCTGGTGGGTTCAAACCATCAGCAGTTTACGATCGCCTCAGGGGAACAGGTTTTGCTCAGCCGTGAGCAGGGGCTGCCGGTAGTGTCGGTGGCCACCTGGTACAAAGATTACCCTGTGGGGGTGGCCGCGCTCAAAGACGCTGGTATCACTGAGCCGGCTGACTTGGCCGGAAAAGAGATTGGGCTGCCTGGGCTTTACGGAGCCAATTACATCGGGATGGAAGCGCTGGCTTCTCAGACTGGCCTCAAGCGAGATGACTACAAGTTGGTCTCGATCGGCTTTACCCAGGTGGAGAGCCTGATCAGTGGTCGTGTGGATGCCGTGGTAGTCTACCTGGCTAACGAGCCGGTACAACTACGCGCAAAAGGCTATGAAATTGAGCTCATTGCCGTTCAAGATTATATCCAGCTGGTTGGGAATTGTCTGGTCAGCAATCAAACCAGCATTGAAAACAACTCTGACCTGGTTGGAAAAGTGGTGAGGGCTTTCAGGAAAGCTCTTGAATATACCGCAGCAAATCAAGAGGAAGCCTGGACGATCAGCCAAAAATATGTAGAGAATCTGACTGAGGAAGTTGCGCCGATTCAGAAAGAAGTGCTCAAAGAATCGATCAGCCATTGGCAGCTTATACCCGAAACTCAAGCGGAGCAGAACCTGCGCTGGACCAATATGATGAACGTGCTGCTCGAGATCGGCCTGATTAAAAGTAATCTCGATATCAAGGATGTGTATACGAATGACTTCCTTCCCTGAAAACTCACTGGTCGTCCTGAATCTGAAGGTCAGCTTTCAAGAGAAAGATGGTCTCCTGCAGGTTCTGGAGAACGTGAGTTTCGGCCTGCAAAAAAATGTTTTCGCCTGTCTGGTAGGACCTTCGGGAAGTGGTAAAAGCACGCTTCTGCGCGCACTTGCGGGTTTGATCCCCTATGAGGCTGGCACGATTGAGTTTCCGGATATCCACGGCAGGCAGGCCCGAACCGGAATGGTCTTTCAGAAAGCTAACCTGATGCCGTGGCGAACGCTTAGCGATAACATTGCCCTGCCCCTTGAATTAGCAGGAACCCTTAAAGCAGAAACTGACGCGCGTGTACAGGAAATGGTAGCGCTTACCGGTCTGCAGGGCTTTGAGAACTCCTGGCCTCACGAACTCTCAGGCGGGATGGCGCAGAGGGTTGCAATCGCCCGGTCGCTGGTGCAAGACCCTGACATTTTGCTTCTCGATGAGCCCTTTGCTTCCCTGGATGAACTGACCCGTGAACGCATGAGCCAGGAACTGCTGCGCATCTGGACCGAGAAACGCAAGACGATCCTGATGGTGACCCACTCTATCTCTGAGGCAGTTTTTTTGGCCGATCGCGTTTTGGTGCTATCAGACTATCCGCAGGGAATAGTGCTGGACCTGCCAGTCAACTTGCCGCGCCCCCGTAGCAATCAGATGCGCTTTACCCCTGAGTTTGTTCAGACCGCTGCAACCCTGCATGAGCACTTGAAGATTTGAGATTGCCTTTTTTCCAACCTCCAACTGAGTTGGCATGGTCAGTCAGTCAGGTCACTGGCTATCTCTTCTTCCCAGCTCGATCTTTTCCAGCTCCCAATGCTCGTGATCGAGCTTCATAGCAGTCCTTTATGGTATAGTTTTAACTCCAAATCTTATCGCGGAGTGATTTTATGTATCTTGCTATTGAAGGTGTTATCGGGGTTGGTAAAACGACCCTGGCGCGCCTGCTCAAGCCTGCCTTTGAAGGCGAAGTCCTTCTGGAAGTATTTGAAGAAAATCCTTTTCTGAGCAATTTTTACAGCGATCGCAGTCGTTACGCTTTCCAGACCCAGATATTTTTTTTGATGAGTCGCTATCATCAGCAAAACAAGTTTATTCCTGGGGTTCTAAAGAGTGGCAAGATGGTAATTTCAGATTATACCTTCGACAAAGACGCCCTTTTCGCCGGAATAAACCTCGCGGGTGATGAATTGGAGGTTTACCATAACGTCCACGCCGCCCTGGCAGATAAAATCCCTAGCCCGGATTTGGTGGTTTACTTGAAAGCCAGTCTGGAGACACTGATGAATCGCATCGCCCACCGCGATCGTTCATTTGAGCGCAATATGGACCCAGCTTACATCGGCGAGCTAATGGAAGCTTATGATCACTTCTTTGCACAGGATAAGTGGCAGGGACGGGTACTGAACATTGAAACCGACAATCTGAATGTTATTTCCGACCCTGCCGATCTGGATTTCGTGATCAACCAAATAAAACAAGCCCTGCGGCTGGCTCCCTATCAACAGAGTCTGCCGCTGGAAAGCTGAAGGAGCTTTTGTGAGAATAAATCAGGAAATGCTGCTGAAAATTGCCAGGGACCACATCGCCCGGAGAGTTCGAAAGGAAAAAGACCTGGTTGCGGTCTACCTGACCGGCTCGGTTTCGGAGGGTGAGCCGTTATTGGGAGGCAGTACTGACATCGACCTGATTTTCGTGCATAAAGAAGAACCTCCGCTCAAGCGGGAAGCCATAAGGGTGACTTACGAAATTTCTCTGGATATTGAACACCACCATCAATATTTCTACACTTATCATCGTCGTTTACGTCAAAACCCGTGGATCGGCTATGCCCTGTGTAATCATCAAAACATATTACTTGATAACGATCATTGGCTCGAATTTATCCAGGCCAGCGTAAGCGCACGCTTTGACAGCCCGGAAAACGTCTACGGGCGCGCCCAACAGTTCGCCGAAAAGGCCCGCAGTCTGTGGTTCGACCTGAACGACTGCCAGGAGGTCCGCTGGGAAGATTGGATTGCGCTTTATTTTAAGACCGTTGGAACTGCCGCAAACGCACCCGCCTGTCTGAACGGACCAGCCTTGACCACACGCAGATTTATGCTCGACTTCACCAGCCGAATGGAAACGCTGGAAAGACTGCCCCTGATTGGTGAACTGACCCGCTTGCTGGGTAATGAAAACATGAACGATACTCTCTTCAAGCAGTGGCGTCCGGTCTGGGAAGAAGCCCTGGAAGCAGCCAATAAACAGGCCGATTGCCCGGTAAACATCTCCAGGGTGAGGAAGGCTTACTTTCTACAGAGCGTCGAGGCAATGGCAGAAAGCGGGGCGCTGCATGCCGTGCTGTGGCCCATGATTGAAACCTGGCTGCAGGCGCTTTCCTGCCTTGAAGGTCGAGAACACCATCAAAAATGGCAGCAATTTCTGGCAGCACTCGGTTTCACCCACGACCAGAACGAAAGCCTCCTGCAAGGTCTGGATCACTTCATTGATCAGGCAGAACATCTTTTGGAAGGTTACAAGAACGAATACAACCTCTGATCAATCTGTGGATAACTCCCCATATTCTGTGGATAAGCCTGCCTGTGGTGTGTATAAATCCTGTGGCTATCTCGGTATTACCAGTTGAAAGACTGCGGATACTTTCTGAATAAAAGCCGCCCGAGCGTTGCTTCTGTCTGAGATTAAAAGAATAATGGGGATAAGCGCTCTTTTATCCACAGCCACCCGGGATTTTAAGCAACAGTCCAGAATGCCTCGTTGAATAACGATAAAATGCGTGATAGTGATCAACCTTCCCCACTTTCCACAGGCTCTATTACTATTTACTACTTAATAGAGAAAGAAAGAATAACATTCTTAATCTTGAAGTACAGCGATTAATAGAAAAACTTCCGCGGTGATCAACGAGGTTGTTATTGGCGCCAGTCGTCAGATTGAAATGTGTCGGTAACGTTCGTTAACAGAAACGGAACCGCCCGATATTCTGGCGAATAACCATTACCTGATAATTAGCGGGAAAAAAGACCGATACGGAACCAAGATGTCTACCGCGCTGATCAGTCCGGGATTGCTCGGGTTACTACCTGCTTCTGTATCCCAGGCCTGGATAAACAGCCGATGTTTACCGGGAGGCAGCTGCCAATATGCGATTTTGTCCTCAAAACGTGAGATAAAGTCAAATTCAGCATCTCTGGTCAAACCATTGATTGGATACATGATAGCATCCGGATGCCAGGGGGGCAGATCCACAGAAAACTCAAGACGTTTCACCTGGCTGTAAGTATCCGCGCCGAACTCCCACCAGGTGGTGTAGTCGTCGGCGTATCCCTGAAGAGTGAGACTATTCCTTTCATAATCGATGTTTTCAATCACAACTTCAGGTCCGAAAGGACGGTGATATGGGTCAGCACTGGCTTTTGCCGCCCGCCTCAATGCGTACATATTCGGTTCCAGCAGATTTTCTTCGAAGTTCCAGCACCAGTTGAGGTCACCCATGTCGAAAACCAGCGAAGGTATCCCCAATTGTCCATAGGCATAATCGACCAGCGTTCCATAGGACGGCTGTAATGCCAAATTTGATCCCTGCCTGACCGGTGTGGATGCTGTTCCATATGCGATTTTTTCTGCCAGCGTATAAAGTTCATCGATGTGAGGGTTGGCTGCGATGGGGTCGTATAGGAATGGGCTGAGCGTAACACTTTTCTGACCGTCCAGATGAAGCATTAAAACCTGGTTTGACTGTCCAGAGAGCTGCTCGAGATAAGCCATGACTGCTTGCGTTTCAGGCTCGCTGGCGGATGAAGGGCCAGCATAAGATGGATTACAAGCTCCACCATCAGAAAGTCGCCATTCAAAGCCAAAATTGTGGTCCAGACGAACGCCAACCTGCCGGTTTGGGCAGGCATTATGGGCGTTATTTTGCCAGGTAATTTCCTCACCAGCCTGCGCCTGCTGCTCGGCTCTTACGCGTCCATCCGGGTTGGCGATCAAAATCAGGTGCAATTCCAGATAATCGAGCATCCAGCTGCTGTCAGGGTCGGATCCATACTCATTCAGCAGGTTCTCAGCAAAACGAAGGCTTAACTCCACGGGCGCGAAGGCATTTCCGCTCAGTCCGCTCAGCAAAATTAATTTAGGTTTGGAGGCATTAATGGCGGCATTGGTGAGTTTGAGTAAATAGATCGGGCGACCTTCCCAGGAAGAACCGATGCTGGTCAACTGAGCCAACCTGGGATAATTTTCTTCGATCGTCTCGAGGCTTTCGAGAACAGAAGCAGCATCGCGATAACAGCTGAACCCAGGGATGGTGTCCTCAGGCTGGTTGCCGGCTTGAGTGGATGAAAAGGATAAAAAGACGGTTGCCCCCACAGACAAAATTAATCGAAACAGAAAAGTATTCCTGGTCAAATATTCCTCTCTTTGCCAGAAATTGTCTGGCGCGGATGAGATGCATCAGAAGGGACATGTGATGCATTATTTAAAGGCCAATAAATTGTACACGGAAGCGAAAAAATTGTTATGATTAAAACAACGAAAAGGAGGCTGCAAGATGAAAGCACCCGATTGGGTTCTTAACCTTTGCGTACCAACGCTGCGCGTAGCGGACGTCACCTTCAACACGGCTCAAATCCTTCACCTGCTGGCAGAAATGGGTGATAGTTCTGAGCGTGAGCAACTCTGTCTCTTTCCACAGTTAGCTCTCAGCGGCAGCACCTGCGGCGATCTATTTTTTCAGCCGCTGCTGGCCCAGGCTTGTTTAAGCGAGCTGGAAAGAATTGAAAACGCGGTTGTCAATTCAAAACTGAGCGTGGTTCTTGGTCTGCCGCTGCGGCTTGCTGATCAGCTTTATGACGCTGCGGCTGTGATCGACCCACAAGGTTTGCGCGGTTTCGTGCTTAACAAGCAGCCCGACCCGCGTTATTTTCAGGTCCCCCATCAGAACACGCCAACAAGTCTGATCTGGAAGGAAAAAAAAGCCGAGGTTTTCAGGCTGGGTAGTTTTGAGCTTCCCACTCTCGGTATCAGAAAAGCCAGCATCGTGGTAGGGACGCTTGCGGGTCAAATGGGGGGGACTGGGCCGGAGCTGACCCTCAATCCGACCGCGCTGCCTGCCCTCGCGGATAATGGCTATGAAGCACCATTTCAGCAATGCTCACGTCAGACCAAAGGTCTCCTGGCGGTTTGCTCAGCCGGAGCGGCTGAGTCCACTGGTGAAGAGGTTTTTTCGGGACTATGCCAGGTTTGGCGGGATGGCGCCCTTTTGCTGCATAAAAGTGAACTCAGGTTTGAGAGCAGAGCCTATCCATTTGATCCTCAGAGTCAATCTACCGGTTTCGTCTCTTTGCCCGAAAACGCGCGCGACCGGCGCCTGCCGTTTTTGCTTACCCAAAGACAACCAGCTCAACTTGAGCGAGTCTTCGAGATCCAGACAGTTGGGTTGATGGGTCGCCTGCGTCACATTAAATCTGAAAAGCTGATCCTGGGTGTCAGTGGAGGGGCTGATTCATCCATGGCGTTTTTAGTGTGCTGCCATGTTCTGGATAAAATGGCTCTTCCGCGTGCAAACCTCTTAGCGATCTCAATGCCTGGTCCTGGTAGTTCTAAAAAGTCAAATAATAATACCGCTAAGTTGACTCAACTGGCGGGAATTATACCGCGTGTTATCCCAATCGACGACGCTGTGAAGCAACATCTTGCAGAAATCGGTCACGACGGGCAGACTGCTGATGTGACTTATGAAAACGCCCAGGCGCGCGAGAGAACGCAGATCTTGATGAATTTGGCAAACATGGAAGGTGGGCTGGTGGTAGGCACTGGCGACATGTCTGAAAACGCGCTTGGTTGGTCCACCTACAATGGAGATCAAATGAGCATGTACAACGTCAATGCCGGCCTGCCGAAAACGATTCTGTGGCTTTTGTTGATTTGGGCGGCGGAGAGCCTGTTTGGGTCTGAAGGCAGAAGGGTGGCTAACACCATCGCGAAAGCACCCGTTTCTCCTGAGTTGAAACCGCTGGGTCCGGATGGAGACATTATCCAACTGACTGAAGATGTCTTGGGTCCTTACTTGCTGCATGACTTCTTTCTCTGGCAGGCGATTCAAGAGCATAAAACACCATCTGACATTTTCCTGCAGGCCTGCCAGGTTTTTGGCGATCAGTATGAGCCCGCCTTCATCCTGCGGGTGCTTCGCACATTTTATCAACGCTTTTTCAGGCATCAATTTAAGCGCACAGCCGCACCTGATGGCCCGCGCCTGTTCAGCCTGGGGATTTCTGCCCGTACAGGCTGGCGAATGCCCGCCGACGCCAGCGCGAATTTATGGCTGGAGCAGCTCGATCAAATCGGTAACGGCCTGAAAAAAGAAGAGGTTATTGATGAGAAATGAATTAAAACTGGTTTTTGGAACCTCTGCGGACCCGCTTCATCAGGGACATGTGGAGTTGGTGGTAGACGCGGTCAGAGCCCTGACTGCCCGCGGCTGGAAGGTAGCGGAGGTTATCCTGATGCCGGTTTTCCGTCATCACAATATCCAGGAAGGTGTCAAGCGCTCGCTGACCCTCACTTTCGAGCATCGCTATACGATCTGTCAGCTTGCAGCGGACGAAATCCGCCAGAAGCTGAATGGTATGGTAGAAAAAGTGAGTGTGAGCGACCTGGAACGAGAACTGGTCTGGCAGAGCAATCGCCCCAACTTCACAGCTGAGACCATGGAAGCCATGCGAAAGCGCACTGACCCAAAGCTCGAGCTGGCTTTCCTGATTGGGGCAGACAGTTTTACCGGCGAACGTCCCGGTTTTGCTCAATGGCACCGCTGGGAAGAATTGATTAAAGACGCCATGTTAGTGATCAGTCCGCGTAAGGGTTTTATACCAAATCAAAGCTTTATAGAAAGCCTCACCGAACGTGGGGGGCGGGTCATTTATCTGGAGGAGATCGAGGTTTCCGATATATCGTCCCGAATCATCAGAACCCGTCTTGAAACCGGAACCGACCCTTCGACTCTTGCGGCGGAAGGCATCCTCGATCCAGAGATCGCCGAGTATATCGCCAATAACGACCTGGTCACCATCTGGAAGCAGATCGACACCAAGCAGCCTGTTCAGGTGATAACGGATAAAATTTTGGAAAACGATGATCCGCCAACGCGCATTGGAAAGCGTCTGTTTGAAAAGAAGCTTTCTCTGGGGTTAGCTGAGAGCTGCACGGGTGGGTTGATCGGTCACCTGCTTACCAATGTTCCTGGTGCCTCAGAATATTTCATGGGCAGTATTGTTGCTTATGCCTACCAGGCCAAGGTGAAACTGCTTGGTGTGAGCTGGGATACACTGCAAAAAAACGGAGCGGTAAGCAGCGCCACCGTGTTAGAAATGGCTCAGGGCGCGCGGCGGGCATTCAACACAGATGTTGGTCTCTCAGTTTCCTGCATTGCTGGTCCGGGTGGGGCTACCACGGACAAGCCTGTTGGAACCAGTTGGTGCGGTCTTTCGACGCCGGATGGAGACTGGTCCTATCATTTTCAATTGGAAGGGAATCGCGAGGAGATAAAGTCCCAGCTTGCTCATCTTGCCCTGGCAAAATTGGGCGATTATCTGCAAAAATGATCTGCTGAAGATCAAACTCGCGTATCCATGGGCAGCTTTTCCTGGCAAGACGAAAATGAGATAGAGGAAGAAAATCTTCGCGCACGCCAGATCCGCTGGCCGGCTTTTATGCCTTTTTTTTGGTTGGGTCTGGCTGCAGTACTTGGGCCGTTTGCTGGCGATGAGTTAAATTTTCCCTGGCATTGGTGGGCAGGTTTAGTAGTTGGGGCTCTTCTGTTCACCATTTTGCGTAGAAGGCCGCATGAAGCTGTGCAGACTGTCAGGCGTTTACCGGCAGCGCTTACGTTAGCCGTTTTTGGCTTGACCGCCATGCTCTACCAGCTGAGCCTGCCGTCAAACCAGCCGAATAACCTGTTGTATTACCACAAGAGGGGACCGGTGACAATAACCGCACTGGTATCCTCGCCCCCCGAAACGAAACAAAACAGCCTGCAAGTAGTGGTGGAAGCCTTTTCGCTCAGAGCGGAAAATCTGCCGGTACGTGAACCTGAGGTGGAGGGCAAACTGATCTTTTACCTCCCTCTGGGAACCGAACTGCGCTATGGAGACCTCATAGAAATTCGGGGCGAGCTGCTTCCGCCTGAGGAAGGTGTCAATTTCTCGTGGCGGGATTATCTGAAGCATCAAGGTATTTATTCCACCATTCTCTACCCACGCGCCAGGTTGATGCAAAGAGACCGTGGCAATCCCTTGAAAGCAGCTCTCTTTCGGTTGCGAGAGAGCGGCGGACAGGTTTTGAGCGCAATCTTTCCCAGTCCGGAAGACAGCCTGCTGAAGGGCATCCTGCTGGGAGATGAAAGCACCATCTCAATAAGTCTGTCAGATGCTTATCGGTTGACAGGAACCAGCCATATTATCGCGATTTCTGGGTTTAATATGTCTGTCCTGGCGGGTCTGGTGAGTTTGTTTTTCACCCGTCAGTTTGGACGAAAACGCGGGGCTCTGGTAACTATCCTGCTTTTGGGAAGTTACAGCCTGTTGGTCGGCGCCAGCGCTTCGGTTATCAGGGCTGCCTTCATGGGCTCGTATGCAGTCCTGGGGAATTCCATCTCCCGCAGGGGAAACACACTCAACAACCTGGGTGTCAGCACGCTTTCAATGGTGGTATTGAATCCCCATCTTCCCTGGGATCTCGGTTTTCAGTTTTCGGTCATGGCCACGCTGGGACTATCTTTGTTTGCCGGGCCCTTGCAAGCGCGACTGGAAGCCGCTTTAGCCAGGCGCCTCGAGCAAAAAACCGCCCTGACGGTCAGTAGCCTGCTATCAGAAACCTTCCTGCTGACCATGATTGCACAGGCCCTGGTATTACCCCTCAGTATCTGGCATTTCAGAGAAATATCCTGGCTGTTTCTGATCGCTAACCCGCTGATATTGCCGGTTCAGCCGGCAGTAATGGTGCTGGGATTGGTAGCCATGAGCGCGGGTTTACTTTGGCTGCCTCTCGGGAAAATTGTGGCCTGGATAGCCTGGCCCTGGGTGGCATACAGCAACCGCATGGTCGTTTGGCTGGCGGGTCTGGCGCCAGGAAATTGGACTTTGCCGCAATTCAACCTGTTTTGGGTTTTGTTGTATTATCTGATTTTTTTCCTGGCGCTTTTCCGTCCAAAGCCTGGCAAATTTACCAGGACTATTTTTCGCCCACAATATGTTTTGCCGGCATTGGCCGGGCTGACGCTGGTCGTCTGGTTGGGAGTGAGCTCGGCACCTGATGGCAGGCTGCATATCTTTATCCCCAATCAACCCGAGCAAACCTACATCCTCCTGGAAGGCGGAGACGGACAAACCATCCTGGTTGCTGGAAGCGCAGGCGCCTACAGCCTGGTAGACCAGGTTTCCAAACAGCTTCCTCTTTTTTCTAATCGGTTGGACAGTCTCATCGTTCCTAATTGCAAGCGATCGAACCTTTCAGGACTGTTTGTCCTGGCATCAAAGTTGAAAATCAGGCAGGTTCTGTGGGGCTGCCAGCCAACCAGCAATCAAACCAGCCGAAATTTGTACGATTTGCTGGAACGGGAAGGGGCTCTTCAAAATACCCTGACCTCGGACGAATTGCTCAGCGATGGACGGCTCAACCTGTCTTTCCACGCAGGCAAGGAAGGTATCTCAGCGTTACAGCTTGAGTATGGCGAGCTTTCGGCCAGTCTGTTGATGCCCGGTGTCAGTGTTGAAAACTGGAGCGGGAAACCTCTCTGTGAAAACCTGACCACCCCATCTCAGAGCAGCTCGCTGCTCCTGTCTTGCAGCCGAGAACGCTTGTTAACCAATAATGACCTAAACCTGGCAGAGAGCGCAGGAATGCTACCAGAGTGGTCAGAGATGATCAGCGACGGAGCCGTAATAACCTTCACAAATCAATGATCTGAGCGCCATCGCCTGTCAGCAGATAATCTCACCAACAACCTGAAGCGGACACCGCATCTCTGCGGACGCGATTTGAAACCGCAAAAATTTATTCGAGATCACAGCAATTTGTGGAAAATACTCTTAAGCTAAGCAAAAAGCGTTAAACTAATGCAGGTCTGTTGAAGGCTGCGCATTTGTTAAAGAAGTTGGTAACCAATCGAACGGAGATTTTATGATTAAAAGATTGACCGGTTTGCTCCCTATCGTCCTGGCAATTTTCATTGTTTTCACGTTGGTCCAATCGGCTCCGGTACAGGCAGTAGAACCCGACTACGACCTAAAGGTACTGGTGGTTTCCTACCAAGATCGGGAACAACTGGCTGATTTGGCAAACCGTTATGATGTGGTTGAGGTTGATTCGCAAACACAAACAGTTAAGATTTTTAGCAACCAGATCACGCGGGACGCATTGGCGTCAGAAGGTTTTACCTGGACTGTTGACCGTGCTTACACCACTTTGATTAACACCAAAGTTCAAGCACCACCCTGGCAGACCAGCGGCATACCCGGCTATGCCTGTTACCGTAGCGTTGACGAAGTGTACGACGCAGTGGACGACCTGGCAGCTGCCTATCCGAATCTGACCGAACTGCGCGATATAGGTGATTCCTGGGAAAAGACGATCAACCCCAATCAGGGTTGGGATATTCAAGTGCTGGTCCTGGGCGATAAGACCACGCCAGCAATCCCGAAATTTAATGCGTTCATCATGAGCGGCATTCATGCCCGCGAATGGGCCCCGGTGGAACTCAACCTGCGCCTGGCAGAGTATCTGCTCGAAAATTATGAGACGGACGCCGACGTCAAATGGCTGCTCGATTACAACTTCATTCACCTGCTGTTGGTGACCAACCCGGATGGACGTCTCCAGGATGAAGCCAACCAAAACTGGTTGTGGCGCAAAAACACGAACAATAATTACTGTACTGGTGGAACAGGTGAGAATGGTCGCGGCGCGGATTTAAACCGCAATTATCCTTTTGCCTGGGAAGCGGGTAATTCTCAATGTAGCGCACTCTACCCTGGCGCTTCAAAGGCTTCGGAACCCGAAACGACAGCAGTTATCAATTATGTGCGCACACTCTTCCCTGATCAACGGGGGACTGAGCCGACCGATGCGGTTAATGAATTGACAGCAACGGGTATGTTCATTGACATCCATAGTTATTCTCGCCTGGTGCTTTACCCCTGGGGTTACACCTATACCAATGCACCCAATCACAATACGCTCAAGACGATGAGCTATAAATTTGCTTATTACAACGGCCATGCCCCCCGAAAAATCGACCGATCTTTATCCTTCGGCAGGAACTACCGATGATTGGGCTTATGGAGAGCTTGGTGTGCCTGGATTCTGCTTTGAGGTTGGCGATAACTTCCACCAGAGTTGCAGCGTTTTTGAGAACGACATCAATCCTCGCAACCTGCAAGCGCTGCTGCGGGCTATAAAATTAGCGCGCAAGCCCTACCGCCTGACCTACGGCCCTGAAATAACAAATTTGTCCTTCCACGTCAACCCGGTTAAAGACCTGGTAGTCAGTTACACCGCTGATGATACGCTTTACAGCAACTACCAGGGCGGTCTTCCTTCCCAATTCATTGATTCTCTCCGCTATTCGATCGACAAACCATCCTGGATCAGTGATGCAAACGCGAAAACCATCCTTTTACGCAAATCCGTGACAAAATACAGCGGGCAGTTCACGGTTTCGACAGATGGGCTTACCCCTGGGCAGCATATACTCTTTGTTGAGGCACTGGATAATGGCGGTGTCTGGGGTCCACCCACAGCCATTTTCTTCACTACCTCAGTCGAAGAAACACCTGTCATCACGCCCACAGCCGAACCTACCCAGCCGCCGGTGATTCTCAGGAAATACTATCTCCCTCTGATCGAAGCCCAACCATAGTTTGCTCGTGACCCGTACAAAAGTTACTGGTTTAAAACAAAGACACCGTCAAACGCCGGTGTCTTTCTATCAGATGACAATAAGTATTATTGCCGGGCGATCGCGCGGTAGATGACCAGCACGAGGATGGCACCGATCACAGCTGCCAGCAACATCACGAGTGTGCTGCCAGTACCCAGACCGAGCAGTCCAAAGAGCCAGCCACCGAGGAATCCGCCGAGAATACCTGCAATGATCGCGCCCAAAACGCCAACTTTGACGCCGGGAACAGCCAGATCAGCAAGCCATCCAACGATACCTCCAACAATAATGGTCCATAACCAGTTTAATCCTTCAAACATTTTTTACTCCTTTCCTAAATACCAAAACTAAAATTGGTTTGTATAAAAAAAGTATATAGCATCAGAAAACGAATGACAATAATTGACCTTATACAATAGTTTGCACCAAATTTGGCAGAATTTAATGCTTATAATTAGGGTCAAAGTATGGATAGTTAGTTTGAACTGAAAGAACATTTTTTTAGAACACAGCAAGAAACCTCAGGAAAGCTTATGGAAAAGTTCATTGTGATAGCAGGAAACATTGGTGCGGGAAAAACGACCCTGGTAAAAATTCTAAGTGAACGCCTGGGTTTCACGCCTTTCTACGAACCGCACGAAGAGAATCCTTATCTGGCTGACTTCTATGAAGACATGGAAAGCTGGTCTTACCATTCTCAGGTCTATTTTTTGACGCGCCGGTTGAAGATACATAAAGAACTGCTCCTGGCGCAAGGCTCTGTGGTTCAGGACCGCAGCGTGTATGAAGACGCCGAGATCTTCGCGCGTAATCTGTATCTTCAGGGCGACCTCAGCACGCGTGACTATACTGTTTACCAGGATCTTTATCACATCCTGGCGTCCTTACTGCCGCCCCCCAACCTGATGGTCTACCTGAGGGCTTCGGTTGATACCCTCATGCAACGCATTGCCAAACGGGGGCGAGAATATGAAGCTGGGATTTCCAGAGAATACCTCACCCGGCTCAATCAACTCTATGAAGACTGGATGGGCACCTTCGCTCAGTGCCCGGTACTGATCATCAACAGCGATGACCTCGACCTGATTTCCAGCCCCCGGCATGTCGATCAGGTGGTTGGCTGGGTGCAAAACAAGCTGACAGGGCGTACTGAAGTGCGTTTATAACCTCACCCATTTTTTTGTGAGGCAAAAACGCCGTCAATCGTGAAGTAAATAGGCCAGAACCCAATTAGTAGTATCCACCAGGGCGTCAGTGTGAGTACGTTCGTAGTGGTGGGAGCTGTCTACTCCAGGACCTATCAGCGCCACAGCGGCGTTGCCGCCCGCACGCCAGTAAGCCTTGGCGTCAGAGCTGTAATGCACGTATGTGTCAACTTTGATTGGTATTTGGTAGGCCTCAGCAATGTCGCGCAGTTTATTGGAAAGCTCATGGTGGTATGGCCCACCGGCGTCTTTGACGCAGATGCTGGCGTGGTATTCGTCTGAAGCCTGTCCGTCACCGATCGCAGCCATATCCAACGCGACCAATTCGTCCAACTCTTCCGGGAAATCACTGCTGCCACCATGCCCCACCTCCTCGTAATTGCTGATCAAGAAACAGGTTTCCACAGCTGGTTTGAGGTTGGCATCATGGAGGGCTTTGATAGCGGCGATGATGTTAGCCACGCAAGCCTTATCGTCCAGGTGGCGCGATTTCACAAACCCGTTTTGGATCTCAACACGCGGGTCAAAGGATACAAAATCTCCCACGTCGATGCCCAGGTTTCGGGTCTCTTCCGCGGTGGTGACGTGCTCATCCAGGCGCACTTCCATGGTCAGGTTATCGCGTTTACCGTCACGGACGTTTTCGTAGACATGAACAGAAGCTTCGTGGGGGAGCAAACTTCCACGGATTGTCCCGTTGGCGCGGGTGTGCACCAGGCAATTTTCACCTTCAATGCTGCCCCAGGCAAAGCCGCCCACATTGGTTAGCTCTAACCTCCCAGAGGGTTTGATCTGGCGCACCATAGCACCAAGGGTATCCACATGGGCAGTCAAGGCACGCTTCGGGCCGGCGCCAGCAGGCTTTTGGCCTGGTAAGGTCATCAGCAGCGAGCCTTTTTTGGTCCACTCAACCTGCACTTGCGGGTATTTTGCCGCTTCCTGTTCCACCAGTTCGATGGCGGCACTGGCGAAACCCGTGGGGCTGGGTGTGTTGAGCAGTTTGGTCAGGAAACTGATCATATGCGCTGTGTCGATGTGGGGTAAGGCAGGGTAATTGTCCATGTTTATGCTAACAGCTCCTGGTTATTTTCGAAAGCGGCCAGTTTCTCGCGCCATTCCCGCGAAACTGGGACGGAATGATTTTCTTTCTTATTATAGGCTACCATGACCACCTCACCCCGGGCAAAAACGGTTTGATTCTCGCTGTTTTCTACCTGGAAGCGGAAACGCAGGCTTTTGCTGCCCAGATGGGAAACTTTTATGCCGACTCTGACGGGGTCGCCAAATTCGATGGAAACCAGGTAATCGATTTTGACTGAAGCGACCACCATGCCGAAACCTTCCCGTATGGTGCCGTCCCAAATGCCGCTGGCGCGATAGTAACCTGTGCGGGCGGTCTCCACATAATCGAGAATGGAAACGTTGTTGACATGGTGTAAGGTGTCGAGATCAGAGTAGCGGACGTTGATTTCCTGGTAATAGGGAAATGTCTGGGGGTGAGAGGAAGTAATCGTGGTCATAATAGTCTCCTGTTCTGGCAATTATACAGTCGGGTAAGCGTCTTGTAGGAATTTTGTGCAAAGAATATCCTCCCTTGCCTTGTCAACTAAGGACGATTATCTCAAGATTGTTAGATCCCGTACCAAGGATCAACTTATAGAAAAACCTTAATCCCAGAAGATTTGACGACGTTACCATGAAAGTGAATCGATTGTTGTATACTGATTGTATCGAAAAAACCTAAGCAAAGGACCATGATGACAGAAAAAACTTACACACAATCCCCCTGGAGTTTGAAAGAATTGTTTGATAGTTTTGAGGACCCCAAAATCGAAGAAACTTACCAAACCCTACTCAAAAATGTGGAAAAATTCGAAAGCTATCGAGATGAATTGAAGCCGGATATATCTACTGAACGCTTTTTAGAAATTATTCGCGCTTGGGAAGATAGCCAAAAACTCGGCTATCGCCTTTATGGTTTCCCTTCGCTCAGCTTTGCCGCCAATACCCAGGATCAGTGTGCCCAAATCGGGATTTCTCGTATTCAGCAGTTTATGGCCGAAATCGAAAACCGTACCCTCTTCTTCACCTTATGGTGGAAAGCGCTGGATGATAAGAACGCCGCCCGCTTATTAGATGCTAGCGGTGATTATCGCTATTTCCTGGAGCAAATTCGCAATATGAAGCCCTACACTCTCAGCGAACCTGAAGAGAAGGTCATCAACATTAAAAACGTCACCGGCAGCTCTGCCATGGATTTGCTCTACGATTCGATCACCAACCGCTATACTTTCAAGGTAGAGGTTGACGGCGAAACCAAAGAAATGACCCGGGGTGAGTTGATGAGCCTGGTGCGCAGCTCTGATCCTGACCTGCGCGCGCGAGCTTACCAGGAACTCTATCGTGTCTATGGAGAGGATGCCTCCATTCTGGGTCAGATCTATCAAACCATCGTACGCGACTGGAAAAACGAAAACATTGGTATGCGTGGCTTCAAGAGCCCCATCTCCGTGCGCAATACCGTCAACGACCTGCCCGACGAGGTGATAGAGACCTTATTGGAAGTTACCCGCAGGAATATCGGTATTTTTCATCGTTATTTCGAACTCAAAGCCAGCAAAATAGGCATGGAGAAACTGCGCCGCTATGACATCTATGCGCCAGTGAGCGAATCGGACAAGCGCTACAGCTTCGACGAAGCTACCGCCATGACCTTCGAAGCTTTTGAGCGTTTCGACCCGAAGTTTGCCCAGTTGGCAAGCCGCGTCTTTGATCAGGAACATGTTGACAGCGAAGTGCGCAAAGGCAAAATGGGCGGCGCTTTCTGCTCAACGCTGGGCCC
Source organism: uncultured Anaerolineaceae bacterium (assembly GCA_964536465.1). Lineage (GTDB taxonomy): Bacteria > Chloroflexota > Anaerolineae > Anaerolineales > Anaerolineaceae > Mesolinea. The sequence continues at coordinate 1,916 of CAZHXQ010000001.1, read as the reverse complement.
CGATCTGACGCCCTGGGTGATGCTCAATTACCAGGGGAAGGCGGACGATGTTTCGACCATGGCGCACGAACTTGGTCACGCCATTCATTCCATGATGGCCGAAGAACACAGTATCTTTACCCAGCATGCCTGTCTGCCGCTGGCAGAAACGGCTTCCACCTTTGGCGAAATGACTCTGACCGACCTGCTACTGGAACGCGAGACCGATGAGGGCGTCAAGCAAGATATCCTCTTTGGGCAGTTGGATGATGCATTCGCGACAATTATCCGCCAGATTTACTTTGCGCTGTTTGAGCGCGAAGCGCACGAGATGATCGCCAACAATGCTTCGGTGGATGAACTAAACGAAGCTTACCTGGCCAATTTAAAGGAAGAATTTGGCGACGCGGTTGACATTTCGGACGAATTCAAATACGAATGGGTTTCAATTCCACATATCTACGGCACGCCTTTCTATGTGTATGCCTATGCCTTTGGTCAGCTGCTGGTCTTTGCCTTATACAAACGCTACCAGGAGGAAGGCGAGAGCTTCAAGCCAAAATACATGCGCATCCTCTCTGCCGGTGGCTCAGTTGCCCCGATTCCGCTGCTGGCAGAAGCCGGCATGGACGTTACCAAAGCCGAATTCTGGCAGGGCGGCTTTGATGTGATCGAGGGAATGGTCGAAAAGCTGGAGAGCTTGTAAATCTATTGTTGAATTTGACAAAGGCGTTCTCAATTGAGAGCGCCTTTTAATTTATAAAAAGGTTCTTGCTCCGTCAGGAGACCGTTGCGAGCAGAAGGAGGTATTGAAGGCAAATTGTGAGAGACATTTGAGATTGCATTCAATTTCTACTCAAACACACCCGCCTCGACATAATAACGTTCACCTTCACGGCTTGCGAAGAAGGCAGTCATATTTTTATAATGCCTTGGGTTGTAGATGCCAAAACCACAGCAATAATGGTGGGCGACTTCATCAAAGCCGAGCCATAATTCCTTCCCAGCATAGTTCAATCCAACCTGACCACCTTTTTTAAAGAAATAGAAAGGTTCACCGGCTAAAATCTGGAAGTCGAAGGTCTCGTCATAACCAAACAATTGGCTTAGCGACTCTCCGCTCCTGAAAATCTCACCGCGGGTCGTGTGGGCGATGATGTTGCCTTCAATTTCATGCTCGACATGTGTCATCTCTATGTACCAATGCTCCGCATGCACCCAGACCCCTGAAACCAGATCCATATAAGTTGAATGGGTTAAATCTCCTACGGGAACGCTCAGGACGACTTCATCGTCAAGCCTGACCTCCACAGCCGCGTCAGTGTAATCAGTGGTGGTTCCCGCACTCAGCACTTTTCCCTGGAATAGTGGTCTATCCTGGTATTTAACTAAATCCTTGCGTTCAATTTCATGACGTTTCATAACCCATCCGGGCAGAGAACCGGTCGGTCGGGATTGAATATGATCGTTGTCTGGCCAGGAACCATCCTGCAGCTCGAAAGCTTCAACAGTGAGACCCGCCCCTGATAGGTCCAGAACCTCCAGCTCGAAGTCAGAAAAAAGACCCAGTTCGACGTAATAATCCTTCTCTCCTTTGCTGGCAAAAAATGTTACCATCGTGAGATAAGCTTTGGGGTTAAAAGCACTTGCGCTGCAACAGGCATAATGTTCCACGCTATCAAAGCCGAGCATGGTCACTTTGCCAGCATAGCTGATGCCGATCTCACCATCCTTAGAGAAAAAGTAAAACGGCTTATCGTGTAGGGGTTGTAAGCCAAAGCTTTCATCATAGCCGTACTGTTTGTTGAGAGACGTGCCATTCATAATAATCTCGCCCATTCCAGAGCTGGCTACATTGTTGCCATCAACTTCGTTTTCAGTGTGTGCCACCTCGACGTACCAGTCGTCATCTATCACCCAGGTGCCACGCAGATTGC